>JBJOIE010000065.1:0-2985 GCA_046047295.1 Actinomycetota bacterium
GCTTTCGACCAAGCCATTGAACTAACGCCCAACCACACAGAGCGTGACTCCTTCACCTGGGAAGTGCCCGATGGCTGGCAGCAAGGGCGCGGCTCGTGGGGTGGGCTTCCCGTGGGTGCGATGCTGGCAGCAGTTTCTCACAGTGAACCTGATCCGCGCAGAACCGTTCGATCCATCAGCGCGCAACTCATCGGACCGGCCGTGGTGGGCGCACATCAGGTGAAGGCGACCGCCGTGCGCACCGGTAAAGCAATGACAACATGGGCGGTAGAGATTCGCGGTGGTGACGGGGCAACGATCGCGCTCGCCACCGTGCTGACCGGTGCCCCGAGGGGCACTGTGTCTAAGGACGTGGCATCAACGTGGTGCGCAATGGAATGTCCAGCCGCACCGAGCTCGCGTGACGTCCCGATAGCACCCACACCTCCCCCCTTTCCCACTTTCACCAAGCACTGCGAATATCGGGTGATCTCAGGAACTCCCATGCAGGGCGGACGAGCGGAGACCCTCGGCTGGATTGGTTATCGCGAGCCCACAGCGTGGACTGCTGCCTCGCTCATCGCGCTTGTTGATGCGTGGTACACCGTGACGATGGTGGGTTTGCAGGAGATGATCCCCGTGGCCACCATTAACTTCAGCGCGAACCTGTTGATCAATCCGGCAGAACTTCCCGCTGGTGAACCGCTCCTGCATCATGCAGTGGTGAGCGGAGTGCGTGATGGTTACGCGAGTGAGCATCGACGACTCTGGACTGCAGATGGTCGCCTTGCGGTAGATAACCTGCAATCTGTGGCCGTGGGTTAGCCGAGCAGCTTTTTCATCTGCTTTGCCACAACGCCAATCGATTTGGTGGGCATGATCCGCGACATTCTGTCGAGGTTGCGCGCATCACTGCCGATGAGTACTCGGAATGTGCCTTTCTCTACAGCGTCAATGATTTGATCCGCTGCATCGGATGCCGAGGTCATTTTCATCGACGACACGTCTGCTTCAGCCATACCCGGAATGCTCACCCCGGAATTCGCCGCGATATTTGTTGCGATAGCACCCGGGTATACGAGGGTGACCGCAACGGAGGTGTTCATCAATTCCGCATACAGCGTTTCGGTCAGCAACGCGACGGCCGCCTTACTCGCTCCATATGCGCCCTGACCGGGCACCGGAACCAACGCACCCATACTCGATACGTTGACCAAGCAGGCTTCCGGGCGTTTCAACAGCAAAGGCAGGAAGGCCTTGTCCATGAGCAAGGTGCCCCAGAAGTTGATGTTCATCACTCGTTCGATTTCAGCAATATCGAGATCTGCGATATTCACGAAGCGCTGGATGATCCCGGCCACGTTGATCACGCCGTCCACCTGGCCGAACTCGCGAATCACGAGATCGGGGAGCTCTGCAACGTGATCACGATCGGTGAGATCCACGGTGAAGGAACCGAACTTGCCCGCACCACTCGCCGCCATCACGAGTTCCGCGGTTTCACGCAGTGACTCTTGGCTGCGGTCGATGCCGACAACTCGACCACCTCGTGTGGCGATCCCAAGCGCGACCTCACGGCCCATGCCGTTACCGGCTCCAGTGACAACGAATACCTTGTTGGTTACCTGCATCGCGCTCACTCCCTTCACTGCGAACCACTACGTGGTTCATGTTCCTATTGTCCGCCCACCACCGGTGCGCTGAGACAACGGTGGGCAGGGGGCCGCGATAGCGCCGTATACCCCCCTGGGTATACACTTCGGGAAAGTAACCCTTACCTAAGGAGACAGTGACGATGGGTTTGCACCTCGGCGATACCGCCCCAAACTTCAATGCCGACACAACCGATGGCCCGATCGATTTCCACGAGTGGAAAAAGGGATCCTGGGCGATCTTCTTCTCACACCCCGCAGATTTCACCCCCGTGTGCACAACCGAACTCAGCGCCACCGCCAAACTCAATGACAAGTTCGTTGAGCGCGGTGTGAAGACCATCGCGATCTCGGTTGATCCGATCGAAGAGCACCACAAGTGGAAAGGCGATATCGGTGATGTTGGTGGCACGGACCTGAACTTCCCGATCATTGCCGATCCGGACAAGAAGATCTCTGAGCTCTACGACATGATCCACCCGGGCGAAGGCGACACCAACTCCGTGCGCTCGGTCTTCGTTATTGATCCAGATAACAAGATTCGTTTGACCTTGACCTACCCCAAGTCCGTGGGTCGCAACTTCGATGAGTTGCTGCGGGTTGTCGATGCGCTGCAGCTCACCGACATCGCCCCGATCGCGACTCCGGCGAACTGGAAGCCAGGCGATCGCGTGATCGTGTCACTTGGGCTCAGCACCGATGAGGCCAAGGATCGCTTCGGTGAGGTGGAAGAGGTCAAGCCTTATCTGCGCTGGACACCGCAACCCAACGCATAACTCGTTACTTCTTCTGCGGTATCAGGGCGGTCAGCACTTCGCTGACCGCCCCTGATGCTGCAAAGGCCGCCAATCCCCAACCCTTAACCGGCGCGATGCGCCCCTGCGCGGTGAGCACACCGAAGGCCACCGCATCGCTGGTGTCGGAAATTCCCTGAGCGAGAACCCAGGGACGTGGTTGCGAGCTTCCTGCCATCAGGGTTCCCACGCCGATACCAATTTCCCGCGCACCTATTAATCGTGCGAGCCACCGAACACCGGGATCACTCGGGTATTGCACTCCCAGGGCCTGGGCCATGCCTTCGGGGCGCAGCACTAAGCCTGCCCCAATGCCGAGCCGCACTAAGCCAAGGCTGGGAACTATCCATCGTGGGATCACCCGGACATTGTGGCGGGATCGCCGGATTCTTGCCGGGTTGCAGGGGGAATAGTTGAATGCTAAACTATCATCCATCAGTCCGTAGGTGAAGGAGTAGCCATGCCAGCAGCAACCGCAGACACCATGACCCTGCCCAAGGTCAGCGTCTCCCCCACGCCCACGCTGCGCACGGTGAAGAAGGTGGTCAGCGCACCACAGG
>JBJOIE010000066.1:0-8997 GCA_046047295.1 Actinomycetota bacterium
CCGATGGCCAGTGCCGCTCCAAGTGCCGCGGAGAGCGCCGCTTCTAACAAGAACGGCAATTGGATGTAGAAATTCGAGGCGCCCACTAATCGCATGATGCTGGTTTCTCGCCTACGGCTGAAGGCTGCCACTCGCATCGTGTTGACGATGAGCAACACGGTGACCACGAGCATCACACCCGCGATGATCAACGCGATGGCCTGGAGGCCGTTAAGTAATCGGAAGAACTTGTCCAGGATCTGACGTTGATCATTGACCTGTTCAATACCCGGGCGTCCGGCGAACGCCGATGCAACCACGTCATATTGGGTTGGATCCGAAAGCTTCACCCGAAAAGACTCCGGCAAGGCATTCTCATCAACGTTATCCACGATGGGCGAGTTTGCGAATTGCTCTTTGAATCGTGCGAACGCTTCCGTCTTGGATTCGTAATAGATCTCCTGCACCAGCGGGCGCAGCGATTCAAGATCAGATTCGATTTGATCACGTTGAGCAACTGTTACGGCACCACCCGAGCACGATGGCGTATCGCTTCCCCGCGAGCACAGGAAGATCGAAACCTCTACTTTGTCGTACCAGAAGTCTTGCATCGTTGCGACCTGCGCGCGCACCAGCAAACTCACGCCGAAAAGGCCAAGGGAAACGGCAACCGTAATGATGACCGCGATGGTCATGGTGAGGTTTCGGCGAAGGCCTGCTCCCACCTCTGTGGCAACAAATGCGGCGCGCATTAGCGGGCGTATCCGTACACGCCGCGGGTCTGATCACGAATGATGTGACCCTTATCAAGCTCTATAACGCGCCTGCGCATTTGGTCAACTATCTGCGCATCGTGGGTGGACATCACCACGGTGGTGCCGAGACGGTTAATCCTGTCCAGCAATTTCATGATGCCCGTCGAAGTGGCTGGATCGAGATTTCCCGTGGGTTCGTCGGCGATGAGCAGAAGTGGGCGGTTAACAAATGCTCGCGCTATGGCAACACGCTGTTGCTCACCACCAGAAAGCTCATCGGGGCGGCGAGATTCCTTACCTTCCAGGCCCACCACTTCCAGGACCTCGGGTACCACGCGCTTGATTTGGCTCTTGGGTTTACCAATCACTTCCAACGCGAAGGCGATGTTCTCGTACACGCTCTTATTGGGCAGCAAACGGAAGTCCTGGAAAACGGTGCCGATCTGGCGGCGCAATGCCGGGATCTTCCAGTTGGAGAGCCTGGTGAGGTCTTTACCGAGGACCCAAACGGTTCCACTCGTCGGGCGTTCTTCTCTGAGCACCAGTCGAAGGAAGGTGGACTTCCCTGAACCGGATGGGCCCACCAGGAAGACAAACTCACCCTTTTCGATTTCCAGGGATGCGTTATCCAGGGCAGGGCGATTCGAGTTCGCATACGTCTTGGTGACGTTGTCGAAGAGGATCACTCGCTGGGTCCATTTCGATGGGGAATAAAGCTTGCCTTGTGAGTCTAAGTGACTCTAGGCGCGTGGCCACTATGACAGGGCCGAGCTTTGCTTGCGCCAGCGAATTCCCGCCTCAATGAAGCCATCGATTTCACCATCGAGCACTGCGCCGGTGTTACCCGTTTCATATTCAGTGCGCAGGTCCTTCACCATTTGGTAGGGGTGCAGTACGTAGGAGCGCATCTGATTCCCCCAGGAGCCAGATGAATCACCCTTGAGCGCATCAATTTTGGCCTGCTCCTCCTGCCTTCGCCGCTCGAGCAGTTTTGCCTGCAAGATAGCCATCGCCGTGGCCTTGTTCTGCAGCTGAGAACGTTCGTTCTGACATGAGACAACGATTCCACTCGGAATATGGGTGATCCGCACAGCGGAGTCCGTGGTGTTCACGCCCTGGCCACCGGGTCCACTCGAACGGTAAACATCGATACGAAGATCATCCTCTGGGATATCTACGCTTTCAGTTTGTGCGGTCACCGGAATCACTTCCACACCCGCAAAGGACGTTTGTCTGCGCCCCTGGTTGTCGAAGGGCGAAATGCGCACCAACCGATGGGTGCCCTGCTCCACGGACAGTGTTCCGTACGCGTATGGCGCTTTCACCGCAAAGGTGGCTGACTTGATTCCGGCTTCTTCTGCATAGGAGATGTCGTACATCTCTACTGGCCAACCGTGGCGTTCGCAGTAACGCGTATACATACGCATCAGCATCTCGGCCCAGTCTGCAGCATCAACGCCACCCGCCTCAGAACGGATCGTGACGAGTGCCTCGCGTGAGTCGTACTCACCTGCGAGCAGCGTCCGGACTTCCAAATCCGAGATCGCCACGGTGAGTTCGTTGAGTTCACGCTCAGCCTCGGCGAGTGAATCCGCATCACCTTCTGCCTCGGCCAATTCAAGTAACACGGGCAGGTCACTCAATCGAGATTTAAGTGCTTCGAATTTGCGCAACTCACCCTGCAGAAAGCTCAAGCGTGATGTGACCTGTTGAGCATTCGCCGGATCGTCCCAGAGATCTGGGGCCGATGCCGCGGCCTCAAGTTCAACGATCCCCGCACGCATCGCCTCGGGATCAAGGACCTTCTCCACACTGGTGAGCGTGCCGGTGAGGGCAGCGATGTGCTCGTTGATTTCCAGGGGGGTCACGGGAGAACACTACGCGGGTCGGTGATCGAGTCTTCCTGCGGAAGCAACGCTCACCCGAGCCCCGGTGAAATCTGGAAAGAAGGTGAGCTGGAGCGGCGCTGAAAGCCCAAGTTCAATGGTGCCGTCCACCACCGTTGCCGAATCGATCTGCACCCCAGGAATGGGATCATTCGCAAGGGACTGTGTCAGGCTGCGTTGCATCAGGGAGACAGCGCTAGACGGAACTAAAGCGGTGGCTTCACTTGCACCGAACTTGTAGTAGGCGTCGTAATCGATTCCCTGGGCACCTGCGAGCACGGCCGCATCGGCACGCGCCTGCAAGTCTGCCCGCTGGCGAAATGCCGAGGTTGCCTCGGCGGTAACTGCAATCGCTGTCAAGATCACCATGATGAAACCGATTCCAAGCAACATGACGTTGCCCGCTTCACCCTTTGCGTGAACACCAATCCTCACAGCGGATCACTCCGGAAATCGTCCACGTGTAAGGAGAACTGTTCCTGGATTGGCCACACCGCGGCTGCGTGCAGTATCTGCGGCATCCAGGGCAGTGGCATCGACCAGCTGACGCCTACGTTCACAGATGAGCCCGGCATCAGGCATGGTGCGGAGGTACACGTGACCGTCAGCGCATCGACCGGTACATCGAGACCATGATCGGCAAAGGCCATATCGACTGCCTGACGAGCACGCGCCAACCCCGCACCAGATGCATCGGCTTCCATCAAGACTCGCGCCGCTTCACGAACTCCGTGGCTCGCTGCGCTCCGCGCTCCATGCACCGCGGCTACCGCAAGCGTGATGTACACCAGGGGCATCACGATGCCGATCACCACGATCACAAATTCAATGGTGGCTGAACCCCGCTCGCCTGCGAACCGTTCCCTGCACATCTGCCTTTTCATACGTGCTCCACTATCGCTCTTCCTGTGATCTGCATCGGCAAAGGTCCGAAGAAGCCAATGAGTGGCAGTTCGGCTGTTATGACCATTTCCACCGCAGGAGCACCGTCAATTGCAATGAGCCTTCCGGTGATGTCACTCACCCCAACGCCGGCAATAGATGAGCGCGCCAGTTGCGCCGCTCGCTGCTGACCAAAGGCCACATCGCTACCCGCGAGTGCCGCCCCTCGGGCACCTTCTTCAGCAGCAGCGATCAAGCTTGTGCGGACAAATAGCGCCAGGGTCACCTGAAGAATCCCGAGCACCACGAACAGGAGCAAGGGCGTTATCAGTGCAAATTCGGCAACCGCACTGCCTTCATCCGACCGCAAGCAGCGCGCACTACGGAGCCGAAACTGAGGAAATCGCACGATCGAGCACCGATGTGAGTTGATCGTCGGCGATGAGCCAAATTGCAGTAACCAATCCCGCAGTCATGACGGCCACGAGAACCCAGCCGGGAACATCCCCGCGATCAGATTGGAGGCGGTTCAACGTGCGGACATAGGCCCGCATTGCCAAGGCGGTAATTGTCATTTCTGTACCCTTCGATAGTGATGGATTTCTCGAACTAACTGAACATCTGCATGGCCCGCATGCCGGGAAAGAGTGCAATAACCACCACCGTCGGCAGAATGAGAAACACAACGGGAATGAGCATTGCCACGTCCTTGCGGCCCGCCGCTTCAATCAATGCATTGCGCTGATGGGATCGAGCATCTGCTGCCTGCGCTCGCAAGACATCGGCAATAGGGGTGCCACGCTCTAACGAGATGGTTATGCGATCCACGAATCTCTCCACATCTGGTGAGGTTGTGGAACGAGCTAGCGCTCTGAGCGCGTCTTCCACAGTGGCTCCACTCCGGATATCTGCCACACATTCACGTAGAGCCACACCCAGCAGGCCTCCAGTGATTCGGCCAACACGATCCAGAGCGGGTACTAGGGGCTCGCCCGCTGCAACGGCAAACGCAAGGAGCTCGGCCACCCCCGGTAACTGTGCAGAGAATTCCGCTCGGGTGGACCGGAGCCGTTTTGCCTCAATCTGCTTATGCAGGAGGACAGCCACAACTCCTGCGAGCGCGGGGAGAACAACGATCAAGAGAGGCGTCTCACCGGAAAATATGAGAACCAGTGCGGAGAGCGCACCGATTCCAATGCCGGCCCCCACCCAGGCCAACCGTTCTGCGGACCAGCGAGAGGTGTGCTTCTCGCGTAAGCCCGCCGGCGTGATCAACATGAGCAGCACAGTGAGGGGGCCGGGAGTTTGACCCCGCTGTGATTGTTCAAGCCCCATCGCATGCAGTGTGCGCTCGGCCAATCGCGGACCGCGCAACGTTCTTAACCACGCGAGGAGCAGCAACAATCCACCTGCCAGTGCTGCCCCCAGGAGTGCACCGACGGCAGCCGAATCAACCCACATACCGGGATTCATGCGGCCACCACCTTCGCCTGCGGCGTGACAGACGTTTCGGAGTCGCGCCACCAACGTTGATCCTGTGGCAACTTTCCAATCGCGATCATCAATCGGAATGCCACGAAAGACATAACAGCCGCCGCACCCAGGATGGCCGCACCCCACCAACTGCTGTATGCAGCAACAGCCTCTGGGCGGGTGCATAAGAGCGCAAGGGTGAGCCACGGTGCAGCAACGGACACCCGCGCCGCGTTGACGGTCCAACTCTGACGCGCCTCAATATCGCCACGGGTGCGTGCATCTTCACGCAGCAGTGCTGACAGGGTTCGAAGTACTCCACCGAGATCGGTGCCGCCTACCTCCCAGGCGATTCCCAGAGCCGCGACCACTCGATCGGCTACTGGATCAGCGAGCTGCTCCTGAACGGCAGTGAGCGCCCGCGTGAAGGATCCATTCGCCCGGTATTCCGCTTCGAATTCAGTGAACTGCCCCCGTAGGGCTATCGGTCCGCGTCGGCCAAGATCGGCAACCGCTTCAGGTAGTGAGAGACCAGCACGCACACCGGAAATGAGGGTGTCCACGGCATCCGGCCAGCTCGCCCGACGCTGGGCTGCGCGTTGTCTAGCTCGCCGGCGAAGCAGGAAGATGGGGGATGTTGCGGCCAGACCTGCCGCGAGTAGCGCAGCCATCGGAATCGCCGTAACGATGAGCGTGAGTGAGCCAAGGACGAGTGCGGCGGCTACGCAACTCGTGATCAATGCCGCGGGAGTTACCTTGGGCAGATCGGCCTGATAGATCAGCGCCTGAATCCGCGAGGTGCCCATCGCGCGATTGCTCGCGCGCGGCTGAGTACTAGCCAGGATGAGGAGCACTCCCACGGCGAAGAGCAGTCCAATGAGCGCGCCCATCAGGCGGCCCTGCGCTGCGACCGCACAACGGCATCAGCATCGAGTAACGCATTCAAGGATTCACCGATCCGGGAATATCGATCAGCATGCGGTGGATACCCACCGGCACGGCGCAGTCCCTCCCCAGTGTCTTTGAAGATAGATGCCAGTTCGATTACCCCGTTTTCGACACGTCCGGAAATCCCTGCAATCTCCGTGAGCCGCCGTTTTCCGTCCACTGCAGTGGCGGTATGAACAATGAGATCCACAGAGCCGGCCACCGTGGGAATGACGAAATCACCAGGAATGTTTTGCCCTGCCAGCAGCGGAAGTGTGCACAACTTCGTGACCGCTTCCCGCGCACTATTCGCGTGGATGGTGGCCATTGCCGGCATACCCGAATTCATTGCGATCAGCAGATCGAGGGCCTCGCTCTGCCGAACCTCACCAACGATGAGGCGCGTCGGACGCATACGGAGTGCTTCCCGCACTAAGCGCCGCAGTGGGATTTCACCCTGTCCTTCGAGGTTGGCATCCCGGGTTTGCATGGCAATCCAATCCGGATGAGCAATATCGATTTCAAAGACTTCTTCGCAACTGATGATGCGTTCCCCTGCTGGAATACATCCGAGCAGTCCGTTGAGCAGTGTCGTCTTGCCCGCCTGGGTACCTCCGGCAACAACAATGTTGAGCCCAGCACGCACACTGCAGTCCAGGAAACGTGCTGCGTGCTCGGTGAGGGTTCCCCTGGCCACGAGATCGAAAATATGCCTTGGTCGCACAATGAACTTTCGGATGTTTACCGCCCAGTGGGCACGGGTCACTTGCGGGATCGCCACATGAAGCCTGCTCCCATCCGGCAGCGTGGCGTCCACAAATGGTTGCGAAAGGTCCAGCCGCCGCCCGGAAATCCGCAGCATGCGTTCCACCAAGGTTCGCACCTGGGCCTCAGGCAAGATCAATTCGAGTTTCTGGCTCACGCCTTCTTGTGCAATGAACACTTGATCTGGCCCATTTATCCAGATCTCCTCGATTCGAGGATCGTCAAAGAGTGGTTGCAGAACCCCGAAGCCAGAAATCTGGTGGTGGATGGCGCGGACCACTTCTCCCATGTCAGCTGAATGAGCATCTGGTGAGTCCAACCACGCTTCGGCAACCTCGTGCTCGATGAGACGGCGCATCCGATCGGGATCGCGCAATGGATCGATGGATTCGCGCCGGATGGCTTCGCGCACCCGGATCTCCACCCGGGCGCGCAACTCCAAAGGCTCTCTCAGGGTTTCCATCTGTCTCCTCGCAGGTGAATCGGTTCCGCGAAGGTAAGACGGTTGGGATGCTCAGCGCTATCCGCAGTTTCTTACTTGTGGATTACGCCTGGGGATTTCCGATAAATCGATCCCATGCGGCGAGCACGAACTCCGGATGCTCCATCTGAGCAACGTGGCCGCTATCGGGGAGGACCACCACATGTGCCTGAGGAAATACCGAGGTGGCACGGTGGGCAGTCCGAGGGTCAACAAGTGGATCCTTGCGCCCGTAGACCAGCAAGGTAGGCACGTGCACCCGCTCGGCTAGCTTCCACGGCCGCTGAGGGCCTCGATCAACGTAGGTCTTAAGCAAGGCGCGCAGGGTGCGGAGGAATACGTCTGATGCATAGGGGAATGAATCACGCTTTTCCATCTCTTCCTGCGCTTCAGCGATTCTCTCCGCTGGCAGTCGCGAAGGGTCGGCGAAGTTCGTATCAACGGACATGCGCACGCGATCCTTAGCCGGTATGGAAAGGAACTTCGGGATCATCCGCTCGCCTACCCCGGGAAGTGCGATAGCCGGTAGGTGCAGATTGCCCCTCGTGGCGTACAAACTCGGAAGAGCGGGCGAGATCAACGTAAGGGAACGCACCAGCGCCGGATACCGAGCGGCCAGATTGAGCGCAACGGCGCCACCGAATGAGTTGCCGAAGACGTGCACCGGCCCGCAATCGAGGAACTTGATGAGTTCGGCAGCACCGCGTGCGTGTCCGGCCGGGGACATGTCACCGTCTCTCGGAGGCGGTGACATACCGAATCCGCCCAGGTCCACGCCCACACCGTTGACCTGGCTCTGCAAAGCGAACATCAGGTCTGTCCAGTTAAGTGCCGATCCACCGAGGCCATGCAGGAAGATCCCCGTAGGAGCGTCAGGGTTAGCGGCAATCCGAATGCGAAGTGTTCTATCAGGGAGAACCACGTCTTCCCCGGCGAATGCCGATGGGGCCCGAAGCGTGCTCATGCCCTCAGGTTACGACGTCCGAATAGCAAGCCACCAAGGGCGAGCAGGGCAGCCGACGCGCCAATGAGAATGGCTAGGACAGCCGATTGCCATCCATCAGTGAGCGCGTCTATGGGCGCGAACCAGAACCACGGAGTGAGAGGCCGGAACGCATCTAGCCAGTCAATGGTTTGGCCAAGGCCATCGATCAGGTAGGTAACGAATGCGACGGCAGATGCGATCGCGATCGCGATAGAGCGGCGCCCTGTCGCTGCACCTAGAGCGAAGGCCAGCATCGCAAAGAGGACGGTCATCGCGGCAAGTTGGAAGGTGACAGCGAGCAGGTTGGCGGCGGGTATGTCTATCTGAAGTGATGACCCCAGGGTAAGAGTGGGCAGTACGGAGACACCAACGAGCACGATCACTCCGATGACCACAGCGCCGGCCTTTTGTGCATATAACGACCACCGACCTACGGGCTGAACCATCAGCAGGTCCAGGGTGTGATCCTCTTCTTCACCGGCGATGGCTGCGGAGCCACGGCCGATTGCATAAATCAAGACGATCGCCGGGAGGAAGAACAGATAAAGCTGGCTCGCTAGGTAACCCACCGGAGAGGTGAGATCGGCCGGACCGAGAAGCGGCCGCAGTGCCTCAGGCATCTGATCCAGCATGGAATTCAACGATGGATCACCCACGATGCTCGGATAAAAAGCATCCACCAACAGCACCGTGAGCACCACACCGATGATCCACCAGATCAGCGATCGCACTCGCAAGGTGAGATCGGAAAGGAGAAGCGAACTATGCATCCCCGTCACCACCCGATAATGGTTTATAGATATAGATGTTAAGTTCTGATTTATGAATTCCATTGTTTTAGAGTTTTTTATTTTTAATTATATT
>JBJOIE010000067.1:0-4438 GCA_046047295.1 Actinomycetota bacterium
ATTCATTTCATTTGATGCCATTAGTGCACGTCCTAGTGATGAAGCTGTGTCACGTGCGTGGGAGAAGGGTGTGGGAATGCTGGCTGGTGTGGCTGCCATGCGTAATGCGCCGGCCAGTGACGAGGCCATCTCACGTACCGCGCGCAGGTACCTTGACGATCTCGGCTTTAACGATCCCCGCTACCTTCAGGCATTGGCAATCTCCCCAGCATGCGGTTTGGCGGGATATTCGTTACCGGAGGCACGCGTGGTGCTCAAGGATTGCCACACCATCGGACGCATACTGCGCAATGAAGATGTGAACGCCGTAGAGCAAGCCGAGGTGTGACGTGCTGTCACGCGCAGAGGAGTTGGTGAGGAAGGGTCATGAGCATCCCCAAGTCAGCAACTAAGCGGTGGCAGTTCCTGGTCGATGAGATCAATGCAGCACGTGTTGCCTACTACCAGCACGATCAGCCCAGAATTGCGGATGATGAATACGATGTTCTGTATCAAGAGTTGCTTGCGCTCGAGGGCGAACATCCGGAGTTAGCAAGTGGTGAATCGCCCACGCAGACCGTTGGGGGAACCCGGGCAGAGATGTTCGAGCCCGTTACGCACCTGATGCGAATGTATTCCTTGGATAACGTTTTTTCTGAGGAAGAACTTGAGGCATGGCTTGATCGCATGGTCGCGTCGGTGGGTGACCTGCCGCCACTTATGTGCGAACTCAAGATCGACGGGCTGGCTGTTGATCTGGTGTACCGAAACGGTGCCCTTTCCACTTTGGCCACACGCGGTGATGGAGTTGTGGGTGAAGACGTCACCTTCAATGCACAGTTCATCCCAGCCATCCCAGCAACCCTCGAAGGTGTTGAAATCCCAGAAGTTCTAGAAGTTCGGGGAGAAATCTTCTTCACTGTTGCTGATTTCGAGGCACTCAATGATGACCAACGTGATTCTGGGCTGGCAGCATTTGCCAACCCTCGAAATGCAGCTGCAGGAACGCTCCGCCAGCGAATTGACCGACGCCAAGAAGAAGTGGAATCTGCCAAACCAGGTAGTTCCAGGCGTGATCGGGCCGAGCGGGAGCTCGACCGAGCGGTGCGAAGGCTTTCGCGCCTTGGACTCACGGTGCACGGCATCGGAGAGATTTCTGGTCGTCCTGTGTCCGAGCAGAGTTCAGCCTATGCGTACCTGAGTGCCCTTGGTCTGCCCGTGAGCGCCGACGCACAAGTTGTAGACAGTCGTCCGGATCTGCACAGGTTCATTTCGCACTTCCATGAGCATCGGCACGAGGTAGCCCACGAAATTGACGGCGTGGTCATCAAGGTCGATAGCATCGAAATTCAGGCGCAATTGGGAGCTACGTCCCGTGCGCCGCGTTGGGCAATCGCTTATAAATATCCGCCGGAAGTAGTGCGAACCCGACTTCTGGATATCCAAGTGAACGTTGGGCGCACGGGAAGGGTCACACCTTTCGCAGTGATGGAGCCGGTGCGTGTTGCCGGATCAACCGTTTCCATGGCCACACTGCACAACGCATATGAAGTGGAACGTAAAGGCGTACTCATCGGTGACATGGTCTTTCTTCGCAAGGCAGGGGACGTAATCCCCGAAGTCATCGGACCCGTGGTGGACATGCGCTCGGGGAAGGAAGTCCCGTTTCAGATGCCAACGCATTGTCCTGAGTGTGGTTCGCAATTACGTCCGGAGAAGGAAGGTGACAAGGACATCAGGTGTCCGAACGCCCAGAGTTGTCCTGCCCAACTTCGCGAGCGCCTCTTCCACGTGGGTTCTCGTGGTTCACTCGATATTGAGGGACTCGGTTACAAAGCGGCCGCAGCACTGCTGGAGTGCGGGGTAGTGGGCAATATGGGTGACCTTTTCCTCATCACCCGCGAATCGTTGCTGAAATGTTCGTTCTTCACCCGAGATCCACAGAAGGGCGAGTCGGGAACTCAGTTGGCGGAGGCAGGAAGGCTCATCCTCGATCAACTAGATGTTGCTCGCGAGCGCCCCTTGTGGCGAATTTTGGTGGCGCTTTCCATTCGTCACGTTGGACCTACCGCAGCTCAAGCACTGGCGCGCGCATTCGGATCATTGGCGGCGATTGCCTCGGCGAGCATTGAGCAACTTTCTGATGTGGATGGGGTGGGCGAAACGATTGCCGAATCCGTCCATGAATGGTTCCGTGAACCATGGCATCAGGAGATTGTGCGTAAGTGGGAGCAGGGCGGAGTGCGAACCGAGGAGGTAGCCACATCCTCATCCCTGTCACAAACTCTGGCCGGTTTAACGATTGTCATCACCGGCAGCGTTCCTGGATACACGCGCGAATCCGCGGCTGAGGCAGTTTCGGAGCGGGGAGGCAAGGCGTCGGGTTCGGTTTCGAAGAAGACCTCATGTGTGGTTGCTGGAGAGAGCGCCGGTTCAAAACTCGATAAGGCGTTGGAGCTCGGGATTCGGGTGGTCGACGCCCAGGATTTCCAACGCCTACTCGACGAAGGGCTCTTTCCTACTCCCTAGCGCACGGCTGGTCGAGGCGCGGAGCGCATCGCCTCTGCACGTGCACCCTTGCCTAGGATCGGGGCATGGCCACCATTGACCGCGCGCAGGTTGAGCACCTGGCTCATCTCGCCAGACTTGAACTTTCCCCTGAGGAAATCGCCCATTACGCGGAACAGCTTGATGCCATCGTGGCTGCCGTGGCCCGCGTATCGGAAGTGGCTGCCGCAGATATTCCGCCCACTTCCCACCCCATCCCATTGGTCAACGTGTACCGCGAAGACGTGGCGAAGCCGGGAATATCTCGGGAACTCATTGAAGCGGGTGCCCCGGCATGGGAGGACGACCGGTTTCGGGTTCCTCGCATTTTGGACGAGGACGCGTGATGGATACCGATCTCTTTAGGGGAACAGCCAGCGATCTTGCCTCTGCTCTCACCCGTCAGGACATCAGTTCCGAGGAACTGACCCAGGCCTGTCTGGACAGAATCAACGCGGTTGACGACAAGGTGCACGCCTTCCTGTACGTGGATCATGAGGGGGCAATCGCTCACGCGCGATCGGTGGATTCCCGACGAGCGGCCGGTGAGCAACTAGGGCCGCTCGCAGGGGTGCCGTTGGCACTAAAAGACGTGCTAGCGATGAAGGGCGTGCCCACCACCTGTGGTTCGAAGGTGCTGGAAGGTTGGCGCCCGCCTTATGACTCCACCGTCGTTGAGCGTCTACGTGCTGCCGACATCGTGATCCTCGGTAAGACGAATATGGACGAATTCGCGATGGGTTCGTCAACGGAACACAGTGCCTATGGACCAACCCGCAATCCTTGGGATCTCGAACGAATCCCGGGTGGTTCAGGTGGCGGTTCGTCAGCAGCGCTTGCCGCCTTTGAGGCTCCATTGGCCATCGGAACGGACACGGGCGGCTCCATCCGCCAGCCAGCGGCCGTGACCGGAACGGTCGGCGTGAAGCCAACCTACGGCTCCGTGTCACGATTTGGACTTATCGCGTTGGCCTCATCTCTTGATCAAGCTGGCCCCTGTGCTCGTACGGTGATGGATACGGCAATGCTCCATCAGGCAATCGCCGGTCACGATCCCAAGGATTCGACCTCCATCTCCGCGGACTATCCAGATGTGGTTGCAGCGGCGGCCCAGGCTGATATTCGTGGAATGCGGATTGGACTCGTCAAAGAACTCGGTGGCGAGGGCTACCAGCCAGGTGTTTCCCAGCGGTTCGCGGAATCGGTCCGCATTCTAGAAAGCCTCGGCGCCGAAGTGGTGGAAGTTTCCTGTCCACATTTCGAATATGCGCTTGGCGCTTACTACCTCATTTTGCCCTCTGAAGCATCGAGCAATCTCGCACGTTTTGACGGCATGCGCTATGGGCTGCGCGTTGGTGACGATGGCGAGCATTCGGTTGAGAAGGTCATGTCGATGACCAGGGAAGCGGGCTTCGGTGCCGAAGTTAAGAGGCGCATCATGTTGGGCACCTACGCACTGTCCAGTGGTTACTACGATGCCTATTACGGTCAAGCGCAGAAAGTTCGCACGCTGATCTCGAGAGATTTTTCAGCTGCCTTTGAGCAAGTGGATGTGCTCATTTCACCGACAGCACCCACCACGGCATTCCGTATTGGTGAAAAGGTTGATGATCCGCTCGCGATGTATCTCAATGACATTGCCACCATCCCAGTCAATCTTGCTGGTAATTGCGCTATGTCGTTGCCTGCGGGTATCGCGCCCGAAGACGGATTACCCGTGGGAATACAAATCATGGCGCCCCCGATGGCAGATGATCGCCTCTACCGGGTGGGTAGTGCACTTGAGCAGGCCCTTGTGGACAAGTGGGGCCACAACCTTTGTCAGGAGGCTCCCGAACTATGAGTGAACCACTCATTGAATTCGATTCGGCACTCGAACGCTTCGTTCCGGTGCTCGGTCTTGAGACACACG
>JBJOIE010000068.1:0-2873 GCA_046047295.1 Actinomycetota bacterium
GGTCACCGAAGAGGGCTTGGGTATTGACGTAGCAACCGGGGGAGAACTTGCCACGGCTATCCGTGCAGGAATCCCAGGCGAGCGCATCTTGATGCACGGAAACAACAAGTCGATGTCTGAACTTGAAGCGGCGGTGGAACATCGCGTGAGTCGGATCGTGATCGATTCGCTGGAGGAGATTGCCCGCGTTGCTGATGCTGCAGCCCGAGCAGGCGTGGTCCAACCAGTGCTCGTGCGGGTGACTCTCGGGGTGGAGGCGCATACTCACGAGTTCATTGCGACATCCCACGAGGACCAAAAGTTCGGCCTTTCGGCAGCCGACGCTTCGGTGGATGAGGCAGTGCGTCGCATCGCAAAACTTCCGTCCCTCTCTTATGTGGGATTGCATTCGCACATCGGTTCTCAGATCTTCGATGCGTCAGGCTTCGAACTCGCTGCATCCAGAGTGGTTGCCGCAGCCCAAAGGCTCTGGGACGAGCAGGGCGTGGAAACTGAAGAGCTCAACCTTGGCGGTGGGATGGGCATCGCGTACGTCACAGGTGATGATCCCCTGGACGTAGTCACCATGGCCGAGGAAATCGGAGCGGTGGTGGCCAAGGCATGTGCCGAGGCGGGCATTCCTATGCCTGCGCTCGCATTCGAGCCTGGGCGCGCCATCGTCGGTCCAGCAGGGGTGTCTCTGTATGAGGTTGGCACTATCAAGCCGGTGCACCTCGACAACGGACTCGTGCGCACGTATGTATCGGTTGATGGTGGCATGTCCGACAACATCAGAACAGCCCTCTACGACGCCGACTACACCGTGGTTCTTGCTTCGAGAAGCTCTGACGCTGAACCGATCCTCTGCCGCGTCGTGGGTAAGCACTGTGAATCAGGTGACATCGTGGTTCGCGATGCCTGGCTACCAGGCGATGTGGCGCACGGAGACCTGCTAGCCGTTGCAGCCACAGGGGCCTATTGCCGCTCGATGGCCTCCAATTACAACCAGGTGGGTAGACCTGCGGCGATCGGTGTTCGTGGGAATGAAACACAATTGCTTCTGCGCAGAGAGAGCGTTGACGATCTGTTAAGGCTTGATCCTGGAGCTTGACATCAGTGCGGTGTACCCCTTCGACCATCCACCTGAGAGGCTTTGTTCGTGTCTTCCCATGAGCGCGTATTGCGCGTAGCCGTACTCGGTGGGGGAACCGTGGGCGCGTCCGTGGTGCAACTCCTCCTGGCGGATCCCGATGAGTGGCAATCACGGGTAGGTGCCCGGCTTGAAGTGATGGGCGTAGCGGTGCGGGATGCCTCCCGGGCTCGCGAGGGGATTCCCACCAACCTGATCACCACAGATGCCCAAGCTCTTGCGAGCAGCGGCGCTGACCTGGTGGTGGAGCTCATCGGTGGAATCGAGCCCGCGAGAAGCCTGATCGTGAGTGCTATGCAGGCCGGTTCAAGCGTGGTCACCGCAAATAAGGCACTCCTTGCCGAGGATGGCGCAAGTCTCTACCGAGCGGCTTCGGAGAACGGCGTGGACTTGTACTTCGAAGCCGCTGTAGCGGGCGCCATCCCGCTACTGAGGCCGTTGCGCGAGTCGCTGTCGGGCGATCGCGTCACGAAAGTTATGGGCATCGTGAATGGCTCGACAAATTTCATGCTCACGAAGATGGATGAAGATGGTGTTGAGTACTCAGCCGTTTTCGATGAAGCCATGAGCCTTGGCTATCTTGAGGCAGACCCAAGCCTCGACATTGATGGTCACGACGCAGCAGCAAAGGCAGCGATCCTCGCCGAACTCGCCTTTCACACGCGAGTGACCCTCGCGGACGTTCATTGTGAGGGAATCGCGAACGTAACGGCAGCAGACGTCCGCGCTGCTCACGATATGGGTTTTGTGATCAAGCTCCTTGCGGTTGCCGAACGCAGTGACGAAGGGGTGATCGTGCGAGTGCACCCCACCATGATCCCGAGAGATCACCCCCTGGCCAGCGTGCGCGGTAGCTTCAATGCGGTCTTCGTTGAGGCCGACGCTGCAGGCGAGATGATGTTTTACGGACGTGGTGCTGGCGGCTTCCCCACGGCGAGTGCCGTCATGGGTGATCTGATTACCGCGGCACGCAATCGGGTTTCCGGTGGCCGTGGCCCAGGCGAGAGCACCCACGCGAACGAGCCCATCTTGCCCATCGGTCGCGCGATGACCCGCTACTACGTAAATCTTGACGTGGCAGATCGTCCTGGGGTGCTCGCGTCAATCGCGGCGGCCTTTGCCGAGAACGGTGTGAGCATTCAAGTTGTGCGCCAAGACGGCCACGGGGTTGAAGCCGGACTCATCGTGCGCACCCACAAGGCAACCGACGAGGCGCTCAGAAAGACGGTAGAGCAGCTCGCCCGTCTTGAGACCGTTCGTGCGGTGCTTGGGGTTATGCGGGTGGAAGGCGAACCCGGCGAATGAGTGCACACGTGTGGCAAGGAATCATCAATGAATACCGCGAGCGTCTGCCCGTCACTTCGGCAACACCGATCGTCACCCTCGCTGAAGGCGGTACACCTCTCGTCTACGCCTGCACGATAAGTGAACTCGTCGGTGCGGAAGTGTGGTTGAAATTTGAAGGCGCGAATCCCACGGGATCATTCAAAGACCGTGGGATGACAATGGCGATTTCGGTCGCGGCAGAACGCGGGGCGAAAGCTGTTATTTGCGCCTCCACGGGAAATACTTCGGCAAGTGCGGCGGCGTACGCCAGTAAAGCCGGGATGATCAGTGGTGTTCTCATTCCACAAGGCAAGATCGCGATGGGCAAATTAGCTCAGGCCATTATTCACGGAGCCTCAATCCTCCAAGTTGAAGGCAATTTTGATGACTGTCTCGACGTTGCCCGAGATCTTTCTGA
>JBJOIE010000069.1:0-4742 GCA_046047295.1 Actinomycetota bacterium
ATTTTGGGGGGAACCAGGCCCTTACTCTGCAATCACAGCGTCCTGCCGGTGAGGTCCCTGCGGTTCGCATGTTGGCTGATGATGCCGCAGAAGCGCGATCAATTGCGGAGGAAATCACCTCATACATTGGGCAAGGGCATTCTCCCTCGGACATCGCCGTGCTCTATCGGATCAATGCGCAATCGTTGGAGATCGCGGAAGCCTTAGTGGATGCCGAGATCCCGATCGCCATGCGTGGCTCGGATCGTTTTTTCGAGCAGCCAGAAATCAGGGAGGCCATGACCCGTCTCCGAGGCCTTGCACGCAGCGATCAGGTTCCCTCATCCGTTGTTGAGGCCGTAGACGGCGTACTTTCCGCGATGAATTGGACCTCCATTTCGCCAACCAGTGTTGGAGCGGTGCGCGATAGGTGGGAAACGCTGGCTGCGCTGCGTGGCTTGGCGGTGGAGATGCAGCAGGGGATGGCTCTGAGTGAGTTCATTGAGCATCTTGATCAACGTGCGGAAGCAGCGCATGCGCCCGATGCGCAGGCAGTCACCCTGGCTTCATTACACGCAGCCAAGGGCTTGGAGTGGCCGATTGTCTTCATCGCAGGCTGCAGTGACGGACTCATTCCTCTCGTCCATGCCGAATCTGCCGAGGAGCTTGCTGAGGAGCGGCGCCTGCTTTATGTGGGTGTTACTCGTGCCAAGGATGAACTCCATTTAAGTTGGGCGGCTGCGCGTGAGCCAGGTGGGCGTGCTGTTCGCAATGTAAGCAGATTCCTTGAAGGGTTGGGTGCATCTCCAGCGCCCCAGCGGGAGGGCTCGGTACGAAGGGGTACAGCCAAGCGCGTTCGCCGAGGTCCTGCAGCATGTAGAAGTTGCGGAAAAGCTCTGGTCACTGCCGCGGAGCGCACCATTGGGCGATGCAGAGTGTGTCCCGCCACATTCGCAGACGAGGATTTTGATGCATTGCGCACGTGGCGGCTCGCGAAAGCTCAGGCTGCAGGTGTGCCGGCCTACGTGATCTTCACTGATGCCACGGCGATTGCGATCTGCGAACAACACCCTTCATCACTTGAAGAATTGGCGGGAATTCCGGGTATCGGCCCTGCCAAGTTAGCCGAATACGGAGACGAGATCTTGGCTCAGGTGCGCTCCTGGGCAGCGCCGAGATAGCCGGGCACCCAATCTTCCAACACCTCGCGAACGGGCACGGTGGCATCGAGTTGGCACAGTACGGCGATGCTGCCTATCCATACCCGATGTATCAGCGCATATTCGGGTGGAAGATTAATCTTGAGTCCGACCATAAAATCGGGATTTCGTACATCGTTGATGCGAGTGAACTGACCCCGCAGCCAATCACGGGTGAAATGGAATGACTCGTAGCGTGCTGGTTCAACGAATGGGTCCAGGTAATTGAGCAGTTGATCGGCGTCAACGTCCACATTCGTCCGAATGAAACCTTCTGCGCGCAAGCCATCCATGACTTGCTGGGCATCACCGGACATGGCAATGCGCAGCAGGGTTCCCATCGCTGGAGGTAGGCCCTGGGGGAGCTGTGCGACTGCACCGAAATCGAGAACGACGAATCTGCCGTCGGCGCTCATGCGGAAGTTGCCGGGATGCGGATCGGCGTGCAAGAGACCTGCACGAGCTGGGCCGGAGAGCAGGAACCGTTCGTACAGGGAACCAATTCGATCCCGCTCTTGCGGGGTGCCTTCCCTGATGATGGTTGCCATGCTCGTGCCGTCAATCCATTCACTGATGATGACGTGCGGGGCTGCAGCAACCACATGGGGAATCCAGATGTCCGGATCGCCTTCGAAAGCTGCAGCGAAGGCCCGTTGATTCTGTGATTCGCGCAGGTAGTCGAGTTCTTCAATGGCGCGAAGTTTCAACTCCTCTACGAGCGGTTTGATTTCCAAGCCCGGTACCCAGGAGGCGAACAGGGTTCCCATTCGCGCCATCTGATTTAGGTCGGCGATGAGCGCCTTGTCCGCTCCTGGGTACTGCACTTTTACGGCAACCGTTCTGCCGTCGTGCCATGTGGCTTTATGCACTTGACCGATAGAGGCAGCGGCTGCCGGAGTGTCATCAAAGTAGGTGAACCGATCCCGCCACTGCGGCCCAAGTTCCTCGCACAGGATTGCGTGAATGGCAGAAGCGGGCATCGGGGGTGCCGAATCCTGCAATTTGGTGAGCATTGCCCTGTAGGGCGCGGAGATTTCCTCAGGGAGTGCAGCTTCAAAGATGCTCATAGCCTGGCCGAGTTTCATCGCGCCGCCCTTGAGTTCGCCGAGAACGGTGAACAACTGCTCCGCGGTGCGTTGCTGGAGTTCGGCAGCAACGAGTTCTGCGGGTTTACCGCCGATGCGCTTGCCCAGGCCCACCGCAGCACGGCCGGCATACCCGGCTGGCAGCGCAGCAAGCTTGACCCCCCGGGTCAGAGCGTTCCTGCGCAGATCGGCCATGCCCCATTGTTACCCGAGTCCGCGCCAAGCGCAGCCGCAGAGTGGGTGCGATGGTCTGTTCAGGACCTGAGCGTTGATGTCTGCCGAGTCAATCCGATAGGCGCGATTGAACCAGCGCGGGTCGGGCGTTCCGGCTGAATCACACCACGCGATAAGGACAAGTGCGGCGATTCGAGCGGCGTTGCTGATCAGCGCTCGGTGTCTGCCCTCGGCATGTGGGCGCGTGAAATTGGACCACTGCGCTGATCGCATCGGCCAATAGCGGTCTGCGTCTCGGCGGTGTAAGTGGTGACACTGTAAGCAGGAGGTCACCCCGGGTACCACCAGTGGACCGATCACTGCATTCAAATCCCAGACCGCAACATGAAGTCTGGGTCCAGCTATCTCATCGTCGATTAATGCAGCGTCGGCATCGTGAACAACATCTGGGTGATTGGCTGAGCACAGCACGCTCACCTGTTCGTTTGGGCCAGTTCGGCCGAACTCAGCGGAGGCATCTAGTCCCTCAAAGTGAGCGGCATCCTCGATTTCCCGGGTGATATTGCTGTCGCCGTGGCAGTGAATTCGAAGCCTCGCGCGAGCGTCGATCACGGTTGCGATTTGCCGCGGATTGGGAAGACACAGCTGGCGTTGCAAATGTGCTTCAAGCCAGACTCCAGCGTTTCGATCATCTTCATTCCCCCACCGCCACATTTCTGTTTCGAGCGCAGCATCAAGGATCGCCCCGAGCATGTATCCGTGGGATATCAGCGACGTGGGTATCTGTCGCTCACCGCGAAAGCTGGCCAAGGCCTCGGTCATGCTTCGAGTGCCATCAAGTGCGTTGGCCCAGGCTGCGAGTTCTGGGCCTGCAGCGAAGGTACGAACGTCATCACCCCACGTCACCTCGCTGGCAGACACCCAGATGAGTGGTAGTGCATGGTTACGCAATGGACGTTGGGGGAGTAGCTCATTAGTCATGGGCTCAGATTGCGCGGATCCGCCTGTGGATTTCCAGATGCGATCCACAGGCGGTTACTGATAAAGCGTTTACTGGCTGAGGGATTCCTCGCAGGTGACCACGATGACCTCGGCGAGCACGGAAGCGCACGTCAACACGTCCTCTAACGCGACCCATTCATTTGGTGCATGCGCAGCTGCGCTGTCTCCGGGGCCGTATTGGACCGTGGGAATACCGCCGATCCCCGTCAGGAGTCGCAAATCTGAGCCGTAGGGGCCGCCATAGAGCTCCAGATCGTTACCCGTGATGTGCAAATGCTTATTACGGACGACATCGACAATCGGCGAATGCACTGGGGTAGAGCCCGAGGCGAATTGACCTCCCCACCATTCCACGGTCACTGGATGTGTGGAAAGCCATTCGTCTTCTCGGCAGGCTCGAGCCACTGCCTGCTCGAGCGAACGTCGAGCTGAGTCCATACTCTCTCCGATTGCCACCCCCAAGCGGCCTTCGGCAACGAGAAGATCCGGAACGGTTGAAGCCCAATCACCAGCCTGAACAACGCCGATGGACAGGGGGTAGGCGATTGGCCAACGTTGCATTAGGTCGTCCACCTGCGCATTGCGTTCAGCTTCCAACTCAGCAAGTGCGTGCAGGATCGGGACGAATTTTTCAATCGCGCTTACTCCTTCGGTCCTGCGCGATGCGTGGGTGGCCCTGCCTGGCACGCGCAGACGAAAAGTCAAGGCACCCCCGTTCGCGGGGACGATGTCGAGATTGGTGGGTTCTGGTACCACGCAGGCATCCGCGCGCACACCCTGGCGCAGTAGCGCGAAGGTTCCTAGGCCGCCATCCTCTTCACCGCTCACTGGTGCGAGCAGTACGTCGCCGGCCAGCGTTATGCCCGCCTCCCGCACCAACCGCATGGCCTCCCAAGCCGCAACGAGTCCAGCTTTCATGTCACAGGTTCCACGGCCACGCATCACCTGGTGACCGTCCTGGGCCACGATGACTGGGTGGAAAGGATCCTCGTCCCAGGCATTGAGATCACCTGGTGGAACCACGTCTGTGTGGCCGTTGAGTAAGAGTGTGCGGCCGCGTCCGGAGCCGGGCCAGCGCAGGAGTACTCCTCGCCCTGTTGATCGAGCCACCTCCATACCGGGGAAGTCAGGGTCCGATTCCAGGGCGGCAACGTCGATCGTCCACGTCTCGACTGCCCAGTCCTCTTCTCTCCAACGTGCTGCAAGTGCGTCTTGGATTTCAAACTCTGCGGGTGTTCCGCTGACCGAAGGGATGCTCACCAGCCAACGCAGATCGTCGAGGACGCGCGCAGCATTAGGAGTG
>JBJOIE010000070.1:0-2826 GCA_046047295.1 Actinomycetota bacterium
TCCGCGCGCCTGAGTTGTCAGCCTGAATCTGCCATGATCAGCAGATGCGCCTAGCAGACGTCACCACTCTCGGGGTAGGTGGTGAAGTACTCGAATGGATCGAGGGTGACGTTGTTGAAGAAATCATCGAAGCCGTTACCGAATGTGATGACCTTGGCCGCACCTGCCTCATCTTGGGTGATGGCAGCAATGTGGTGTGTGGTGACGAACTTTCTGAGTTAGTAGTCATTCATGTCGCCACCAAGGGCAGCGCAATCGAGCGTGGTTCCACTAGTGCTCTGCTCACCGTGTCTGCGGGGGAGGAGTGGGACGCATTCGTTGCGCAGTGCATCGAGGAGGGTTTCACGGGGCTCGCGGCCCTGTCCGGCATCCCTGGAACCGTGGGCGCTAGCCCAATCCAAAACATCGGTGCCTATGGCGTGGAGGTGAGTTCACTCATTTCCTCCGTGCACGTGTGGGATCGCATTAAACGCAACTATGTGTTGATGAGTGCAAGCGAATGCCAGTTCGGGTATCGAACGTCTGTGTTCAAGCAGGACATCGATCGATTTGTGATTCTCGAGGTCACGTTCCAACTTCCCATCGGTTCGCAGACCAACATTCACTTCGAGCAGTTAGCTCAGGCACTCGGTGCTGACGTTGGTGAAAGCGTGTCCGAACACCGGATTCGTGATGCGGTTCTTCACCTGCGGGCGAGCAAGGGCATGGTGATCGATCAACGGGATCCGGATTCCCGGAGCGTGGGCTCGTTCTTTATCAATCCCTACGTGTGCGCAGATCACGCGGCAGCACTTCCAGCCGATTGCCCTCGCTATCCGGTGAATGCCGACGTGGTGAAACTCAGCGCTGCGTGGCTCATAGAAAATGCAGGAATTGAACGTGGTTTCACCCTTGGAACAGATGCGTGCATCTCAGGTAAGCACGCACTTGCCTTGGTGAATGGGGGAACGGCAAGGACGGGAGACATCCTTGACCTGGCGCGCCACGTTCGCGCCGTGGTGAAGGAGAAGTTCGGTGTTGACCTCGAGCCCGAACCGCGGCTTATTGGCTGCGAGCTTTAGCGCGCCTCACCAAGGAGTGCGGCCATCCTGCTCACGCCCTCAATGATGTTCTCATCGGAGGTGGCATAGGACAGCCGTACGTATCCGGGTGTACCAAAGGCTTCACCGGGAACAACGGCAACCTCTGCCTCCTCCAGGATCAATGCAGCGAGTTCGCTCGAATCCTGCGCGCGCCGCCCGCGGATCTCCTTACCGATGAGTTCCTTAACGCTGGGATATACATAGAAAGCGCCCTCGGGCAACGGGCAGTCCACACCTGGAATTGCATTGAGGCTCTCCACGATCAGCTTTCGACGCCGATCGAAGGCCACCTTCATTTCATCGACTGCCTCCAGACCACCACTAACCGCAGCAAGTGCTGCCACCTGCGACACATTGGCTACGTTCGATGTGGCATGTGACTGCAAATTGGTGGCGGCTTTGATCACGTCCGCAGGACCGGCCATCCAGCCCACTCGCCAACCGGTCATCGCATACGTCTTGGCCACGCCATTGACCACCACGCAGGTATCTGCAAGTTCAGGAACCAGAACGGGCATGGAAGAGAAGGTGGCGTCTCCATAAACCAAGTGTTCGTAGATTTCATCCGTGATCACCCAGATGCCGTGCTCCACCGCCCACTCGCCAATCGCTTTCACCTGGTCGGGGGAGTAAACCGCGCCGGTGGGATTCGATGGTGACACGAAGACGAGTGCCTTTGTCTTCGGTGTACGTGCAGCTTCGAGTTGGTCAATGGTGGCGCGGTAACCCGAGGTTTCATCCGTCATCACGATGACTGGCGTTCCACCAGCAAGGCGGATGGATTCCGGATACGTGGTCCAGTAGGGAGCGGGAAGGATGACCTCGTCACCTGGATCAAGTAGCGTGGCGAACGCGTTATAGAGCGCCTGCTTACCGCCATTTGTCACGAGCACTTGATTGGCCGTGATGTTCCAGCCGGAATCACGCAGGGTCTTCGCGGCGATCGCTTCCTTGAGTGCGGGCAGGCCACCGGCCGGGGTGTAGCGGTGCCACTTGGGTTCCCGGCATGCAGCCACCGCGGCTTCCACGATGTAGTCCGGCGTTGGGAAATCGGGCTCGCCGGCCCCGAAGCCGATCACTGGCCGACCTTCGGCGATCAGGGCCTTGGCCTGCGCATCGACGGCCAGGGTGGCCGATTCCGTGATGGAGCCGATGCGCTGGGAAATACGTGCGTTCATGGGCGCATCCTTGCAGGAGAGTCCCTCGTGCGCTGAGCCCGGCTACGAGGCCGATTTCTGCGCGGAAGGCGGGGGCCCGTAGACTCAGCGGGCTTCACAAGTGGGCGTAAGCCTGCCCTCAGGCAGACGCCCTTAGGGCTGTAGCTCAATTGGTAGAGCACCGGTCTCCAAAACCGGCGGTTGGGGGTTCAAGTCCCTTCGGCCCTGCAAGGTCCGGTGCGAGCCGGATTGAACGCATCATCCGATGCGTTCGGATGAACACGCCGCACGGCGCGAGTAGGAAGTAGGAGGTGAGCGAGATGTCTGACGTGGTGAATTCTGGGAACGAAGATGCGGATGCCGGAAGTGGTTCGGCCAAGCCGAAAACGGATAAGAAGGACAAGAACATCTTCGCTCGTCTTGCCCTCTTCATTCGCCAGGTCATCGTTGAGTTGCGCAAGGTCATCTGGCCTACCCGCAAGGAACTCATCGCCTACACCACGGTTGTCTTGGTCTTCGTGCTCTTCATGGCGGGGGTCATTGCTTTGTATGACTACGTATTCACCCAGGGAGTGCTGTTCGTCTTC
>JBJOIE010000071.1:0-2819 GCA_046047295.1 Actinomycetota bacterium
GCGTTTTGGACGGCGCTGTTGACTCCCTCTGGATTACTCGGTGAGGTCATCCAGTAGGGCATCCACCCACTCAGGATCCGAGCGGGTGCTGGGTCAGCTTGGGCTGGATTCGCACCACCGACCACAGATACAAGCAACCCCAAGACTGCGGTGGCGACTGCAACTGACCGAAAACCATTTCCACGCATCACTTCATTCTGCGTTACTCACAGCTGAGCACGGGGAATCGGGGGGTGTTCGGCATGTCCCACGCGAAGAAAGGGCACGTCCTTAGCGAAGAACGCGGGCAATTTCACTCGCTGCACGGGCCACGCGGGGTCCTACCTCAGAATCTGACATGTCTGCGGTTGTGACGATTCCTACAGCCGCCTCAAGTCCGGCCACACCGGTAAGTGGGGCAGCAACCCCTAAGGGAGTCGCAACCCCATCGCCGCTCACGGTGATCCAGGGCGGGTCCAAGACTCGGCCAGATGCGGTACGGGCAGCGAGTATCGCCCTGCCGGCTGCACCCGCCTCCAGCGGCGCGCGTGAACCCATGCGTACGGAAACGTGCACATCCGAGCGCGTGGGCTCAACCACTAAAGCGGTGAGAGCTTCCCCGCCCTCAGCGATGGTGAGGTGTGCGGTGGCACCCACTGCATCTGCCAGGAGTCGGAGAGAGGGTACGGCCGCATCACGCAACAACGGTTGAACCGCTCGGCCTAGGGTGAGAAGGCCAAGGCCCAATCGGAATCGACCATCCGCGCCGCGCCGAACCAGCGCATGACTTTCCAGCGTGACCACCAGGCGATAAATCACCGTTCGACTGACATCCATCGCAGAGGAAAGCTCAGTAACCGTGAGCCCATCAGGCGATGAAGCAATTACTTCCAATAAGCGAAGGCCGCGATCCAGGGTTTGCGAAGTTTCCGCCATGTGATCTCACCGCCTCTGCTTAGTTACGTCTGTACATGAATGTGATCTACACATGAGTATGGCGGAGAGGATGTCTCCATCCTCTCCGCCATACTGCGATTCGCTCTATGTTGCCTTATGCAAGATTGCGCAGGCGGAAGGCAGCAACGAGCTCGAAGATGCCCACGATGATGAGCATGATGCCAACAACGAGCGTGATGCTGGCCAGTGCGAGGCCTGGCGACGTGATCACGATGATGCCGGCGATGAGCAGGATGATGCCGAAGAAGATGTTCCAGCCACGGCCTTCACTGCTTTCAAAGCCGAGGAACAGGGTGGCGAATCCTCGGAAGAGGAACGCGAGTGCGATGAAGATCGCGAGGATCTCTACTGCGTTGATGGCGCTCACAATTGCGAACACACCCAGAACCACCGAAATGATGCCGGTGATGATGGTGAGAGCGCGCATACCTCCCGTGAGACCAGCGCCGAATCCGCGCACGATCTCAAATACACCGGAGAGGATCAACCAGATAGCAAGCAGGATCGCAACGGTGACCACCGTCGCGCCCGGCCACACCAGTGCGATGATGCCAACCAGAATGCTGATGATGCCGCCGAAGAGCACCACCCACCAGCTGGCCTTCGCCTCGCCCAGAATTGTTTCTGTCGAGCTCATAGACATTGCTCCTCCTATGCGGCAGAGCACGGTGCCCCGCCAGAATCACCCAAAAGGGTAGGGGCGAATGGGCGCGTCACCTAGGGGACGCGCCCTCATGGAACAGGAGTTTCTTCCACGTCTAGCGCGGCGATGGCACCGTTCAGGCAGGTATTCAGGGGATTACCCGGCGCCAGAGCAAGCGCATTGCTGAAGCCACCCTCGCCTTGGCTCACCGTGAATTCCAGGCTGGGCTCGCCCCCAGCCGCGGTAATTGCTCCGGCAGTCAGACCACCAACCAAGACATCGGCCTGAGGTTCTGCGGTGAATTCCTCAACTGAAGCTGGGTCAACGAGCCATTTCACAGCATTGCTTTCAAACCCCAATTGCTCTGCCAGCATGGTGATGTATTCCGACTCGGCAACCTCAGCCAGGTCGGGTTTAGTGAACTTATTTGCCGGGGCAGCCAAGGCCACGGTTGGTTGCACTGTCAATTGCCCGGCAAATCGGGTGGTGAGATTTACCTGCGCACACGGATCGAGGAGCTCAGCATCCGGGGTGGTGCGTTGATCGGCAACCGGAGTGATCTCCTGTGCAGAGGGTTCGGCGGCGCAGCCCGCGAGCGGCACAAGCGCTAGGCCGAGCGCGATGAGCCCACATCGTTTTGCCATGAACTACTTCTTTGGGTCCTTGGGCAATTTGGCATGGATTGCTTCGCAATCCGGGCAGATGGGGAACCGGGATGGATCTCGGCCTGGTACCCAGACTTTCCCGCACAGTGCCTTGACCGGGCTGCCCGTGACCGCGCTCTCCACGATCTTGTCCTTCTCCACATAGTGGGCGAAGCGTTCGTGATCGCCATCATCATTGGTGAAGGAGGTGCGCTCCTCGAGCAGGGTGCCCCCACCCAATTCCGGTGATTCCAAAGGCGTGGTCATCGCGCTCCTTTCACCGTGGCCAACCTAGGCCTGACCCTATGCGAATCGGAGACTTGACGTCGGGACATATACCCCCTAGGGTATATGCATGGCAACCGTGAATCTGACCGAAGCAAGCTTTGCAGACACAGTTAAAGACTCCCCCATCGTTCTGGTGGATTTCTGGGCTGAATGGTGCGGACCCTGCCGCATGTTTGCACCCGTCTATGAAACGGTCTCTGAAGCCAATCCCGATATCACCTTCGCCAAGGTGGATACTGAGGCCGAGCAAGGCCTCGCCGGCTACTTCCAGATCAGCTCCATCCCAACTCTGATGGCCATCCGCGATG
>JBJOIE010000072.1:0-6615 GCA_046047295.1 Actinomycetota bacterium
GTTCGCGATGGTGATGGCGCGGTGCTCTCCATCGTTGAGCATCGAGATGCAACGGCAGATCAGTTGCTGCTCACCGAGATCAACTCCGGGATGTATGCATTCGATGGGCGCCTGCTGCTGGAGTCGTTAGCCAAAATCACAACGGATAATTCACAGGGCGAGGAATATCTCACCGACGTCATCGCGATTTTGCGCGAAGAGAGCCATCCGGTTTCCGCGGCCGTGTGTTCAGATGCCACCGAGATCATGGGCGTGAACGACCGGGTGCAGCTCGCTGAAGCTGGAGCGATCATGCGTGATCGCATCAATGTGAAATGGATGCGTGCGGGTGTCACCATTGCTGATCCGGCATCTACCTGGATAGATGTTGATGTGGAACTCGCCGCGGATGTGACCCTGGCACCGCAAACCGTGCTGCGTGGCCCCACCTCAGTGGAAACGGGTGCCCAGATTGGTCCTGGCACCACGCTGATTTCCTGTGAAGTGGGGGAGAACGCCGAGGTGATTCACACCTGGGCGCAGCTCGCGGTGGTCGGCGCAGACGCGCAGGTGGGTCCCTTTACCTTCCTGCGTCCAGGAACCGTCTTGGGGGCCGGGGCAAAGGCTGGTGCGTATGTGGAAATCAAGAACTCCAGGGTTGGTGATGGCTCCAAGGTTCCGCACCTTTCCTACGTGGGCGATGCGGAGATCGGGCCGGGTACCAATATCGGTGCGGCCACGGTCTTTGTGAACTACGACGGTCAGGACAAGCACCGCACAGTGGTGGGACGCGATGTGCGCATCGGTTCCGATTCCATGCTCGTTGCCCCGGTGGAGATCGGCGATGGGGCGTATACGGCCGCGGGCTCGGTCATCACCGAAGACGTTCCACCCGGTGCGATGGCCGTTGGCCGTGCTCGGCAACGCAATATCGAGGGCTGGGTTGAGCGCAAGAGACCAGGATCGGCGGCGGCGAAGGCCGCACGTGAGGCATCTGACAGCGCAAATTCCGAGGACCCTGACACTTCGCGCTAGGCATCTGGAAGGCTAGGGCTGCTTCCCCCCTCAACCCGCCGAGCAGGAGGATCCGTGGCCGAGAAGTCCGTGCCAACCCAGAAGAAGCTTGTCCTCCTGGCCGGTCGGTCGCATCCGGAGCTGGCACAGCAGGTGGCGGATGAATTAGGCATCGACCTCTCGCCCACCCTCGCCTATGACTTTGCCAACGGTGAGATCTTCATCCGATTCCAGGAATCGGTGCGCGGTGCTGATGCCTTCGTGATGCAAAGCCACACCACGCCGATTAATACGTGGATCATGGAACAACTGATCATGATCGATGCACTCAAGCGCGCGAGTGCCAAGCGCATCACCGTGATCATCCCGTTCTACGGATACTCGCGCCAAGATAAGAAGCATCGCGGGCGCGAGCCCATCTCGGCTCGCCTGATGGCTGATCTCTTCAAGACCGCTGGTGCGGATCGGCTGATGACGGTGGACTTACATACGTCACAGATCCAAGGCTTTTTCGATGGCCCGGTGGATCACCTCTTTGCGCTGCCATCCCTGGCCCAGCACGTTGCCGCGAATCTGCCGAAGGACAAGATCACGGTGGTTTCGCCCGATGCCGGCCGTGTTCGGGTGGCCGAGCGCTGGACTGATGTCTTGGGTGCACCTCTGGCGATCATTCATAAGCGCCGTGATCCCGATGTGCCGAATCACGTGCGCGTATTCGAGGTTGTGGGTGACGTTGAGGGCCGCGTCTGCATCCTGGTCGATGACATGATCGATACCGGCGGAACCATCGTCAAAGCTGCCGAGACACTCTTTGATCAGGGTGCGGCCGATGTGATCGTGGCGGCAACCCACGGCATCCTGAGCGATCCGGCGAAGGAGCGCCTCCAGGATTCACGTATCTCCCAGGTGGTGGTCACGGACACGTTGCCCATCCCGGAAGAAAATCGATTCGAAAAGCTCACGGTTCTCTCGATCGCTCCGATCCTCGCCCAGGCCATCAACGAGGTGTTCACCGATGGTTCGGTGACCTCGATGTTTGAAGGTGCCACCCGCGATGAGGCGTCCTCGCACTAGGCGCTAACCTTGGGCGTCCTCGGCGAGGGCTGGGAGTATTCCCGCCGTTATCGACGTTGGCATCACCACCCCACAAGGGCGGCGATCCAGCGTGATCGCCTGAGCCGGGGCAGATGCCAACAGCAGCGCAGTTATCCGAGGAGCCCGCAATGACGAACGTCAACATCACCGCCACCCCCCGAAGTGATTTCGGAAAGGGCGCGGCACGTCGTATCCGCCGAGGTGGCGAGGTTCCCGGTGTTATCTATGGTCGCGGCACTGAGCTGTTGCACGTTTCCCTCCCCGAGCACGATCTTGCCCTTGCGCTGCGTAAGCCGCGTGTGGTCTTAAACGTCACCATCGATGGTGCCGAGGTGCTCACCAAGCCACGCGATATCCAGCGCGATCCGGTTAAGTTGCACCTCGAGCACGTAGACCTCGTTGTCATCACCAAGCAGGAAGCAGCTGTCCGGAGTAATTACGCCGATGCGGTTGCCAAGGCACATGCCCTCGCCGAAGAGTCCGGCTATGACGCAGCCTCTGTTGTACAGGCCCTCGAGGCCGCGGTTGCCGCAGGTGAAGAGCCGATGGCCGCGCTGGAGCACGTCATCAACGACGTCAAGGAGCAGGCCGCAGCGAATGCGGCCGCAGCAAGTGCGGCCGCAGCGGCAGAGGCGGCGGCGGAAGCAGCTGCAGCTGAGCCTGCCGAGGGCGCCGCAGCTGCGGAGTAGTTCGCGCCACATACGTACGAGGGTCGAGATATGTCTGAACCCTTCCTCGTTGTTGGCTTAGGAAATCCGGGGCCGGCCTATGCGGGCACGCGTCACAACATCGGAGCGATGGTGGTGGCCACCTTGGCTCGGGAAAACCACGCGAAGCTTGGTCGGCATAAGCGAGCCCTCGCTGATGTTGCCGAATTTCGGGTGGGCCTGCCTGGTCAGCAGGTGAGTGTGATTGCCGCGTGCCCACTGAGCTACATGAATGAATCTGGTGGGCCGGTCAAGGCACTCATGCAGTTTTATTCTGTGGAGGCTGACCACCTCATCGTGGTGCACGATGAACTCGACATCGCCTTTGCCACCCTGCGAGTGAAGTTTGGTGGCGGGGATAACGGTCACAATGGCTTGAAGAGCATCCGATCAGCAATCGGTACCGGTGAGTATTTCCGGGTGCGGATGGGAATCGGCCGGCCACATGGGCGTCAGTCTCCTGCGGATTACGTCTTGCAATCCTTCAACGCCACGGAGCGCACGCAACTGCCGGCCGAATGTGACCGCGGTGCGGATGCCATCACCATGTTGGTGGAAGATGGTTTGGCCGCAACCCAAAATGTGTTCAACGATTAAGGAGAACCTATGACCACCTCGGATGCGCAACTTTCCTATGTGATTGCGCAAAAGGCGGGCGAGCTCCTTCTGAAACTTCGCGAGCAGTACGTGGCTGAGCACGGTCCAGAAATCACGAAAGATCAGGCGAATGCGTTGCGCGATATGGCTGATGCCCAAAGTCACACGCTCATAGCGCATGCGCTTGAGAAGGAACGTCCGAATGATGCGTTACTCAGCGAAGAGGGCGCCGATAACGACGCCAGGTTGTCCGCTGAGCGCGTCTGGATTGTGGATCCCTTGGATGGCACCTGGGAGTACGGCCAACTGCGCGCTGATTTTGCCGTGCACGTTGCGCTCTGGCACACCGCAGAGCAGACCCTGAGTGCGTGCACCGTGGATCTGCCCGGCCAGAAACTGGTGCGCAGTGTGCTTGATGCCGAAGCCGGGGTGCATCCACTGCCTGCTGACCGCCCAATTCGCGTGGTTGCATCGAGGAGCCGACCACCAGCCACCATCGATGCCATCGTCAGCACCCTGGCCGAGCGCTTCGCCGAAGCCGGGATAACCCAACACGGCGTGGAACTGATGGACGTGGGTTCGGTGGGTGCCAAGGTCAATGAGATCCTGTCCGGCCGCGCTGAGATCTACGTGCATAACACCGGTTTCTATGAGTGGGATGTTGCAGCACCGTACGGAGTGGCCATGCATTACGGCCTGGTGCCGAGCCACTTCGATGGATCTGCCATCACCTTCAATCACATGCCGCCAAAGGTAAGTGACCTGGTGGTTTCCCACCCGCAACTTGCCGGGATCACGCGTGAGGTACTTGCCGAGGTTGCATCCGCGTGAGCGGTGCACAACTCACTGGGCTGCTCGAGCTCTTCGATCATCAGCGAGTACGCATCGCCGAGCTGGTACGTGGATCGGCGGATTACCTGACGGTTGGCGCCGCCGCACCCGTGCAACCAGTCATTGACGCGCTCGTCAGTGAGTGTTCTCCGGCACCTGTTGTGATCATCACCGCAACCGGCCGTGAAGCCCAAGATGTTGCTGATTCACTTTCGTCTTTCTTAAATCCCGATCACATCGCGGTGTTTCCCAGTTGGGAGACCCTGCCGCATGAGCGGCTTTCCCCATCAACAGACACGGTGGGTCAGCGCATGTCCGTGTTGCGCAGGTTGGCCCATCCCGAGGAAGGGGAGATTCGCGTTCTCACGTCCTCCATCCGGGCGGTCATGCAACCCATTCCGCAAGGTTTGGGGGATATCGCTCCGGTGCGGCTGCGGGCCGGTGATCACGCTGATCTTCAGGAAATCGTTGCCGCACTCGTTGAACGCGGATATGAGCGGGTAGACCTCGTGGAGCGTCGGGGACAGGTAGCAGTGCGCGGTGGGATCTTGGACGTTTTCCCACCCACGGCTGAACATGCGGTTCGCGTGGAGTTTTGGGGAAATGACGTTGATGAAATCCGTGAATTCGCCGTTACTGATCAACGTTCCCTCGACGTAGTACCCGAGGGCCTATGGGCGCCCCCGGTGCGCGAACTACTGCTCACCCAGGCGGTTCGGGAGCGAGCTCGCGCCCTCGTTGAAGCCCATCCCGCACTGCGCGAACTACTCGAGCCGATTTCGGAAGGCATCGGGGTGGAGGGCATGGAATCCCTGGCGCCGGTACTGCTGGGAGAAATGATTCCGGTAGTGAACGCACTTGAACCTGGCACGCAAATCCTTGTTCACGAGCCAGAGCGAGTCAGAGCCCGAGCACTTGACGTGGTGCGCACCGCCGAGGAGTTCTTGGCAGCAGGTTGGCACGCCGCCGCTGTGGGCGCTGACGTGCCGGTGGATTTGGCGCCAGCCGCCTACTTCAGTATCGATGAGTTACGCGATGCTGCCCGGGCGCACGGATCCAATTGGTGGGACATCAGTTCCCTGTCCATGGAGGAACCTGACCTCGTTTTCGAGGCAGCACCCGCCGAGGAATTCCGGGGAGATGCAAGCGCCGCACTCGAATTCATCGGCCGCGAGCTCTCCAGGGCGCAGCGCGTACTCATCCTCGGTGAGGGTCATGGGCCCCTAGAGCGGCTTGCCGAAGAATTCAGTGCACTTAACCTGCCGGCCCGTCAGGTGGATGCATTAGAAACCGCCCCCGAGGTCGGAATGATCACGCTGGCCGTGGCGCCATGGGAACGTGGATTCACGTCCCACTCACTCTCACTCTTTACCGTCGCAGACATCCTCGGTCACCGCGATGCTGCGCGGGCGATCGCAAAGATGCCGAGTCGTCGTAAACGCAGCATTGATCCGCTGACCCTCACCCCGGGTGACTTTGTGGTGCACGAGCAGCACGGCGTGGGGCGTTACGTGGAAATGGTGCGCCGCACGGTTGGTGGAGCCGAACGTGATTACCTCGTATTGGAATACGCGGCGAGTAAGCGCGGGCAGCCCGCGGATCGCCTTTTCGTTCCGATGGATCAACTCGATCAGGTCACGCGTTACGTTGGCGGGGAAGCACCGAGTGTGCATCGTCTCGGCGGCGCGGATTGGACGAAGGCGAAGGGGCGGGCGCGCAAGGCGGTCAAACAGATCGCCGGGGAATTGGTACGTCTCTACGCGGCACGCCAGTCCGCCAAGGGGCACGCCTTCGCTTCGGATACTCCCTGGCAACGCGAACTCGAAGACGCTTTTCCCTACGTTGAGACTGCTGATCAGGTGGCATCCATTGATGAAGTCAAGCGCGATATGGAGCGCACGGCGCCGATGGATCGACTGATCTGCGGCGATGTGGGCTACGGCAAGACCGAGATTGCCGTGCGTGCTGCATTCAAAGCCGTCCAGGATGGAAAGCAGGTTGCCGTTCTGGTGCCCACCACGTTGCTGGTGCAACAGCACTTGGCTACCTTTGCCGAGCGTTTCGCATCGTTTCCGATCAAGGTTGCTGGCCTCTCTCGATTCAATTCCGCTGCGGAGACCAAGGCGGTTCTGGAAGGCATCACCGATGGCACGGTAGACGTGGTGATCGGTACACATCGATTACTCACTCCAAGTGTTCGCTTCAAAGACCTTGGCCTCGTCATCATCGATGAGGAGCAGCGCTTCGGTGTGGAGCACAAGGAGCACCTCAAGGCGCTGCGTACCAATGTGGATGTTCTCGCAATGTCTGCCACTCCAATTCCGCGCACTTTGGAAATGGCGGTCACGGGTATTCGTGAGATGAGTGTTATTCAGACGCCACCGGAGGAGCG
>JBJOIE010000073.1:0-5388 GCA_046047295.1 Actinomycetota bacterium
ACCACGTAGCGCGGCCGTCCATCTTCAGCGGGAACCGTGAGGCCGAGTCCGCGACGCTGACCTATCGTCACCGTGAAGGTTCCCTGATGCTGCCCAAGCACAGCACCGCTGCTGCTATCGCGTATCTCACCAGGTTGCTCGCCAAGAGTCCGTGTCAAGTACCCGGCCGTGTCTCCATCCGGAATGAAGCAAATATCGTGACTATCCGGTTTGCGGGCTGTTAATAGCCCACGAGCGGCAGCCTCCTGTCTGATGACATCCTTCGTGTCACCACCAAGGGGAAAGAACGAGTGCTCGAGAGCACTCGGCGACATCACCGCAAGGACATAAGACTGATCCTTGCTCGGATCTATCCCGCGATGAAGTTGTGGCGATCCCGCCGGGGATATCACCCGTGCATAGTGGCCGGTGGCAACGCCATCGAACTCCAAAGCCAGTGCCTTATCCAGAACTGCACTGAATTTGATTTTTTCGTTACAGCGCAGGCAGGGATTCGGTGTTCGACCACGGCGGTACTCCGCTTCGAAGTCAGCCATCACCTCTCTCGCGAATCGTTCGGACATGTCCCACACGTAGAAAGGAATGCCGAGCGCGTCCGCAACTCTTCGGGCATCGCGCGCATCGTCAAGGGTGCAACAACCTCGGCCCTTTCCATTTGACTCAGATCTTGACAGGGCCAAGTGCACACCGGTGACCTCGTGACCAGCATCGATCATGCGTGCAGCAGCAACTGACGAGTCGACCCCGCCAGACATAGCCGCAACAATTTTCATCGTGTTGCTACACCCGCACGAGTGGCACGCGCAACGGCCGCCTGCAAGGCTGGAATGAGTACGTCAATATCACCCTGGGATGAGGTGGTTCCGAGACTGAAGCGAAGCGATCCTCGAGCCGCTGAGTCCGGGGCCCCGAGAGCCAGAACCACGTGACTTGGTTCGGGAATGCCCGCAGTACACGCGGATCCAGTTGAGCAGTCGATCCCAGCCGCATCCAAGAGCATGAGAAGGGCGTCACCTTCGCAGCCTGGGAAGGTGAAATGCACATTCGCTGGCAATCGCTTGTCGAGTTGCGTGAGATCTGGTCCATTCAACTGTGCTTCAGGAATGGCGGAGGCGATTTCGTGAACAAGTTTGGTCTGGAGGGAGCGAAGGGATTTAATTCGCTCCTCAAGGTTGCGTGTTGCATCACAAAGAGCAGCCGCAAACGATGCAACGCCCGCGGCGTCAAGGGTGCCCGATCGAATCTCACGTTCCTGCCCACCACCATGGGAAATGGGCACAAAGTCAGCCGCAGTGTCAATGACGAGAGCACCGACCCCTACCGGACCTCCCACCTTGTGGCTGCTGAGCGAAACGGCGGTAGCACCGAGTGACGTGATATCGATGGGTACCTGGCCGAGTGCCTGCACCGCATCCGTATGGAATGGCACACCCGCTTCACGGCACATCTCAGCTAGTACAGCAATAGGCTGAATGGTTCCGATCTCGTTATTTGCCCACATGATTGAGCACGCGGCAGCTGGTGGCTGCTCTTGTAATTCGCTCTGAAGAACCTGGGGATCAACCTCGCCGATGGAACTCACCGGCAGAAAACTCACATTCGCACCTTCGTGCTGTTCAAGCCAGATGATTGGATCCAGCACCGCGTGGTGCTCAATTGCAGACGTAATCACTTTCGGCGAATGTCCCTGCGATCTCGAGGCCCAGAACAATCCTTTGATCGCGAGATTGTCTGCTTCGGTACCACCTGAGGTAAAAATCACTGAGGAAGGCCGGGCATTCAGTGCCGCGGCGATCGCCTCTCTGGATTCCTCAACGATTCGACGAGCCGCGCGCCCGCTCGTATGGAGTGAGGAAGGGTTTCCGATCTGACTGCTCGCAGTGAGCCAGGCCTCGCGCGCCACGTCCGACATGGGTGACGTGGCGGCATGATCCAAATAGACGCGTGCAGCCGTCATCCTGAGACACTCACCGCAGGCACGCCGACTAACTCCCCTGGCGCTTGGTGATTTCGGCGGTGAGTTGCGGCACCACGGCGTGCAGGTCTCCGACAACACCAAAATCGGCTAGTTCAAAGATCGGTGCTTCCGGATCCTTGTTCACCACCACGATTGTTTTCGAAGTCTGCATGCCCGCGCGATGTTGAATCGCTCCGGAGATCCCATTCGCCACATACAGCTGTGGCGAAACAGTCTTACCCGTTTGACCGACCTGTTGGCTATGGGGATACCAACCCGCGTCCGTGGCTGCACGTGAGGCGCCCACGGCCGCGCCTAGGGAATCCGCGAGGGCTTCGATGATCGCGAAGCCGTCAGCTGATCCAACGCCACGCCCACCCGAAACCACTACCGAGGCTTCAGGTAGTTCCGGGCGTCCACCACGCGCGGCTTCCGTTCGCTCGGTCACGCGAGCGAGGGTGGCATGTGATGTGAGCTCCACATCGATATTTGTGCGGCTCGGGCTTTGTGGGGCCGGCTCAGGTGAAATTGCATTCACCCGGACGGTGATGATCGGAATGCCGTGGGTCACCCGTGAATGCACCACGGTGGAGCCTCCGAACACACTCTGAGTTGCAGTTGCATCTGCCGAAACATCCACAGCATCCGTGATGATGCCGCTACCGATCTTTATGGAAAGGCGTGCTGCGGCTTCCTTACCCAGTGCACTCGATGCCACGAGTACCGCACTTACATCGCGATCACGCACTAACTGGGCCAAGATCTCGGCTACGGGAGCAACGGAGTGGTCCACATATTGGGGTGCATCGGCTACCAACACCTCCGCGGCACCAAACTCACCGAGAGTTGCAACAGCGCCGTCGTCACAGCCAGGACCAATCCACACTGCGATCGGTGTACCGAGGCGGCGGGCTGCGGTGAGAAGTTCCGTGGTGGCCTTACGCACCTGACCTTTGTATTGCTCAACGAGTACCAGAACGTCGGACATCTAAATCTCCCTAGATAAGTTTCTGCTCGGCAAGGAAATCGGCGATTTTGACGCCACCATCGCCCTCATCTGTGACAACCACACCAGCCGCCTTGGCCGGACGAGCGGCAAAATCAGCCACAATGGACCACGCTGAGGAAATCCCCACCTGGTCAGCGCTCACACCGATATCTGCAAGCGCCAAAGTCTCCACCGGCTTCTTCTTGGCGGCCATGATGCCCTTGAAACTTGGATACCGCGGTTCATTGATCTTTTCCACCACGCTGACCACCGCGGGCATAGCCGCGGTGACCGTGTCATATCCATAGTCAGTGACCCGCTCGATGGTCACGGAGTTGCCTTCGACAGTGACCTTCTGAGCGAAGGTCAACTGGGCCACGTTAAGGATCTCAGCGACCATGGCCGGGATGACGCTCATGCGCGCATCGGTTGACTCTGAGCCGAAGATAATGAGATCGAAACCCTTATTGGAAAGCGCCGCTGCGAGTGCCTTCGCAGTGGAATGTGCATCGGAGCCGCTGAGCCCCGCGTCCACCACGTGGATCCCGGTATCGGCACCCATGCTCAGGGCCTTGCGCACCGTTTCAGCGGCGCGCTCGGGGCCCATGCTCACCACCGTCACCTCGCCCGAGGTAGCTTCCGCGATCTGCAGGGCCTCCTCCACCGCATACTCATCCAACTCGTTCATCACGCCATCTGCGCTGTCGCGATCAAGGATGGAATCGGCCTCTCGCAAGCGCTTCTCTGCCCAGGTATCAGGCACTTGCTTGACGCATACCGCGATCTTCATGTGAGTCCCTTCCATTGAGGCGCCCGCCTTAGGCGGCGCCCCGCTCCGCTCAGGTGATACGAGATTGTATCCAATTTGCGACGTCTAGGCGCGCGGCGGCTCCGCAGCACCCTGGCCGGAATTCCTCCGGCGAGGGAAAAGGTGGGTATCACCCCTCGAACCACGGCATGTGCGCCAATCACCGAGTGCTCACCCACCAGGCTCCCTCGAAGGATGGTTGCCTTGGTACCAATCCAGCAACCGTCCCCTATACGCACGGGTGATTTCACAAGACCCTGAGAACGGACCGCCACGTCGAGGTCTTGGGTACCGTGGTCGAAATCGCAGATATAGACCCAATCACTGATCAGAACTTCCGAGCCTATGTGTACATCTAGGTAGCAGTTGATCGTGTTGTCTCGACCGAGAACACTCTTGGCCCCGATGCTCAGCGTGCCTTCATGGCAGCGGAGGCGATTGTCGTCGCCGATGTGCACCCAAGGTCCGATCACGATTCGGCCATAGCCCTTTCGAGTTTCGAATCGAACTCTGCGGCCGATGAACACCATGCCCTGTAATTCGATATCAGGACGGAAAAACCTGATTCGCAAATAGCGCACGTATCGAATGAGATAGCCCGAGGTCCATGCGCGATGGGCGATCACCCAGCGAAGATCCATGTCCCCATCTCCGTAATTGCCACCTCAGCCAACTTCACTGAGGATCGGCTTGCAGCCCGTGATCGATACGTTGTAGAAGAAGCGCTGCGGAACGAATCGCTCAACGATTGCGTGATCGAAGGAATAAAGCCGCTGCCAGGTTCGGTAGGCAAAGTTGGCCCAGCCGAAGCCAAGTGCCCCCACAGGCATGGCCGCCTCAAATGTGCGCACTGGCCAGCCGAACCACGCTGCCGTGAACTCTGTTGTCCTCGTGCGCACATCCACCGCGCCGGCCCGCATGGCGGCTGCGGCCAACCTGTCGGGATCAAATGTGTGAATATCAACAACGGATTCAAGCGCAGCACCCTCGGAGAGATGAGCCACACTCGCCTCATCACGCACGTATTCCAAAGGCACCCCGGGAATGCGCATTGCATGGGTGGTGGCCCACCACGTGGCTCGTGAGAGATTTCGCGCGATCCGATCCCCCCAGATTGTTGGTTCACCGGCGATGACGAACGAACCTCCAGGCTTCAGTACCCGCAGAATTTCGCATAGGGCCGCGTCTGTATCGGGAATGTGATGAAGCACAGCATGACCAAGAACCAAATCCACCGATCCTTCCGCCAGTGGTAAGGCTTCGGCATCACATGCCATGCCACTGATGTCGAGACCCAAACTTCGACCCTGGTCAACAGCCGTTCGAACCATTCCCGACGAGATGTCGGTGACTATTCCTCGCCGCGCGAGACCCGCTTGCATCAGATTAAGGAGGAAGAAGCCCGTACCACTGCCGAATTCGACGGCAACATCTACCGGCGTGGGGATCTCCGGTGCAATCTTGTGCATGACATCTTGGGCATATGCGATGCAGCGATCGTCGAAGGAAATACTCCACTTATCGTCATACGAAGTGGACTCCCAATCGTGGTAGACCACGTTGGCCAATTTTGAATCCGACCACGGATCTCGATCCTGACCGCCACTCACGGAAACTCCTTCGAAACCAACAAAC
>JBJOIE010000074.1:0-9469 GCA_046047295.1 Actinomycetota bacterium
CTCGCGCAACATCCTCAGAGTTAGCGGCCACGATTCGTGCGGAATTTGCCTCCAGGGCATCAGCGAGTGCCTCCAGAGCACCGTCCTTCGCATTACGCGTGAGAGTGCGCAGCGTGCGTGAGGCCACACGGGCCCGCCGCGCGCAGTCCAAAACCGCTTCATGATCACTCATATGGTCTACCCAAACTTTCCTGGTCCTAGGCGGAGTGGAACTTCATGATTCTACGAGCCCGAGAAAGGCGCGATATTCCCGCCGGAGATAACGGAGCGCGAATTCCAGCGCAAGCGATCTCGCAGGGTGGACCTATCCACCACTTCGACCCCAACTGCTTCCCAGTTGCCCAGCCCCGCCGACTGCCGGTGCACCGGCCAGAACTTTGCAGCGAAGTGCAATGCGGTTGGGAGGTCCGCGGCCTCTTCCCAATAGCGAATTTCGGCGCGATCTGCGGCATAACTTGCGTCCATCAGGAAGGGATGGCGATCACTGAGTTGTTCCAGCGCGGCCGCAACGCGGGGAATGGGTACCGACTCACCCGCCAAACTGATGGTGACGTGCCACATCGTGGGTGACTCGGGAAGTGTTGCGGAAGCCGACTCCGAGACGATCAATCGGAGGGGCGCGGGCTCGCTGGCCATGGTCACCCCTCCTTCCGTGCCACTCAGGAGCTGAGCGGCCGTATCTCTTCCCCTCGAATGAGTACGAGGTCATCGCGGTGCACCACTTCGCGTTCATACTCCGGGCCGCGCTCACGAGCGAGGTCCCTTGTTGAACGCCCCAGTAGCGAGGGCAACTCCGAACTATCAAAGTTGACCAGACCACGGGCCACCGTGTCTCCATTTTGACTAACTAGGTCAACCGGATCACCTGCAATAAATGAGCCACGAACCTCCGTGATTCCGGCAGGCAGGAGGGACATGCGCCGATCCACCACAGCAGTCACAGCACCCTCATCTAGAACAAGGGAACCAGAGGGCGTGGTGGCATGTGCCAGCCACAGTAAACGCGTGGTCGATCGCTGGCCGGTGGGATGAAATGCCGTTCCCACCGTTGCCGGACCAAGTGCGGCAGCGGCCTCCGCTGCCGCGGCCACCAGGGTGGGGATTCCTGCGGCGGTGGCGATGCGCGCCGCATCCACCTTGGAGGTCATGCCACCCAGACCTACGCCCGCTACCCCAGTGCCACCGATACGAACATGCGCCAGATCCCCGGGTTCACGCACCTCAGGGATGAACGTGGCCTCACCTCGCTCCGGTGGCCCGTCGAAGAGGCCGGCAACGTCAGAGAGCAACACCAATGCATCTGCTTGGACCACGTGCGCCACCAACGCTGCAAGCCGATCATTGTCGCCGAGGCGGATCTCATCCGTGGCCACCGTGTCATTTTCATTGACGATAGGAATGATCCCCATTTCGAGCAATTTGAACAGGGTGCTCTGGGCATTGCGATAGTGCGCCCGACGAGTTACGTCATCTGAGGTGAGCAGGATCTGACCCACGGCAAAGCCATGCTTGTTGAACGCCTGGTTGTACTGGGCGATGAGCAGGCCCTGCCCCACACTCGCCGCGGCTTGCTGGGTTGCCAAATCCTTCGGCCGGGTGCGCAATCCAAGGACGGGCATACCTGTTGCGATCGCACCGCTGGAAACCAGAATGACTTGATCACCGCGTGAGCGGCGTGAGGCAATGACATCCGCCACCTGTTGAAGTTGTTCGTGATCGATCGCACCGTCTTTGGTGAGTGACGAGGATCCGATCTTCACCACAATTCGGCGAGCGGTGGCAATAGCGTTTCGAGCCGAATACTCGCCCCTATCGCTAGACATCGAAGCGACCTTCGAGCCGGATATCTGTGCCGCGTGGGCCTTGGTGGGCACCATCACCCAGTGTGGGGTACCAGTCAAACACCACTGCATTGTCTTCCGGTCCTACACGGACCTCGCTCCCCGGTACGGCACCTGCCTTGGCTAGCTCCTCCTCGACACCGAGACGAGCGAGTCGATCCGCGAGATACCCCACCGCTTCGTCATTGCTGAAATCCGTCTGGCGTACCCACCGCTCTGGGCGTTCACCACGAACCCGGAAGGCATCTCCTTCGGCAACCACAGTGAATCCCGCATCATCCACGGCCGCTGGACGGATAACGATCCTGGGAACTTCCACCTCACCTTGTGCATCGCGTGCCGCTTGAACACGCGCGGCCATGGCAAAGGAGAGCTCGCGCAGACCTTCATGTGAGACAGCAGAAATCTCAAATACCGGATAGCCCTGCTCGCGCAGAATTGGCGCCACCATGTCAGCCATCTCGCGTGCATCCGGAACATCGATCTTGTTCAGTGCGATCAGGCGAGGCCGATCAGCAAGACCGCCATATTGTTCTAATTCGGATTCGATGACTTTGAGATCGGCAATTGGATCACGCTGTGATTCCAAGTTGGCGCAATCAATCACGTGCACGAGGACCGAGCATCGCTCCACGTGCCGAAGGAACTCCAAGCCCAATCCCTTACCTTGACTTGCTCCAGGGATGAGTCCTGGAACATCAGCCACCGTGTAAACCACGTCGCCAGCCGTAACCACGCCGAGATTGGGTATCAAGGTGGTGAAGGGGTAATCCGCAATCTTTGGCCTCGCCGCCGAGAGCGCGGCGATCAGACTCGATTTACCAGCGCTCGGATAACCCACGAGAGCTACGTCAGCGACGGTCTTGAGTTCCAAGACAACGTCACGCTCCTGGCCGGGTTCACCAAGGAGGGCGAAGCCTGGTGCTTTGCGCTTAGGCGACGCCAGTGCCGCATTGCCCAAGCCACCCTTGCCACCCCGGGCGATCACGTATGTCTGACCCGGAGTTATGAGATCAGCTAAGACTTCACCATCCGCCGTGGTGACGATGGTGCCTGCGGGCACTCTGACTATTACATCGTCTGCCTCAGCCCCATTGCGATGGCCACCTTGACCGGGCTTGCCGTGACCAGCCTTGCGGTGTGGTGATCGGTGAAATTCTAAGAGCGACGTAATGGATGGGTCGACATAGGCGATGACGTCTCCACCCCTGCCGCCATTTCCTCCATCAGGACCGCCAAGGGGTTTGAACTTCTCTCGCAGCACCGAGGAACAGCCATTACCCCCGTTACCGCCCTGCGCGTGGAGCACGACGCGGTCCACGAATGTGGTCACGTGCGCCTCCTCGAAAATTTGGGGCCAAAGGAAAAGGGACGGGTCAAGACCCGCCCCAGCTCCGAAAGACTGCTTTTAGACGGTGACGATGTTCACCACACGGCGACCACGGTGGGTGCCGAATTCAACGGTGCCCGGAGTCAGTGCAAACAGGGTGTCATCCCCACCGCGACCAACGTTGTTCCCCGGATGGAAGTGCGTGCCGCGCTGACGAACGATGATCTCGCCTGCCTTCACACTCTGGCCACCGAAGCGCTTCACGCCTAGACGCTGTGCATTGGAATCACGACCGTTACGGGTGCTCGATGCGCCCTTCTTATGTGCCATGACGTAACTCCTTACTTACCCGCGTTGATGCCGGTGACCTTGACCGCAGTGAGTTCCTGGCGGTGGCCCTGGCGGCGGCGGTAGCCGGTCTTGTTCTTGTACTTGAGAATGTCGATCTTGGGTCCGCGGCGATGATCCACGATCTCGGCGGTTACGGAAACCTTGGCCAAGGCGGCAGGATCTGAGGTGACGGTTCCACCGTCGACCACGAGTACCGCGGGAAGGGAAACTGAGGAACCTGGCTCACCGACAACGCGGTCCATGACCACGAGGTCACCAACGGCGACCTTCTCTTGCCGGCCACCGGCACGAACGATGGCGTACACGTTTACTCCTCGAATTTCTCAACACGGTAGGGGCGCCACAAGGCGCGAAGGGAAAGAATACGCCAGGGCATGGGCCCAGGGCAATTCGCCCCCTACTCCCCTGCCTCCTCGGTTGTTTCATCCTCTAGGGCTGCCCCGAGCTCGGCGGCCTCCCCTGAAGAATCCCCTGGTTCTTTGCCGGCCAGAGCTCGGGCAGCGATTTCGGCCGGATCGACGGCTCCCTCCGGCTTTCGGCCTCTGGGACTGTGGTCGGAATGCTCGCCGTGGTCGTGGAACTCACCGGTGAGGGACACCTTGATCCCTCGACCATTGCAGTGCTCACAAGTCTCGGAGAAGGACTCGATGAGACCGGACCCAATGCGCTTGCGCGTCATCTGCACGAGACCCAGGGAGGTGACTTCGGCAACCTGGTGCTTGGTGCGGTCCCGTCCCAGACACTCCACCAAACGGCGCAACACGAGATCGCGATTGCTTTCGAGCACCATGTCGATGAAATCAACCACGATGATGCCACCGATATCACGGAGCCGAAGTTGGCGAACAATTTCTTCTGCCGCTTCCAGGTTGTTCTTGGTGACGGTTTGTTCGAGATTGCCACCCTGTCCGGTGAATTTTCCGGTGTTCACATCGATGACGGTCATGGCTTCGGTGCGGTCGATCACCAGCGATCCACCAGATGGCAGCCAGACCTTGCGATCCAGCGCCTTCATGAGCTGCTCATCAATGCGATATTCGGCGAAGACGTCTTTATTCTCGACCCAGTGCTGCAAGCGATCCATGAGATCTGGGGCCACAGCGCTGATGTAGGCATCGATGGTTACCCAGGCGCTATCGCCAGAAACCACGAGTTTGGAAACATCTTCATTGAAGATATCCCGGACAACCTTGATGGATAGGTCCGGTTCGCTATAGAGCAATTCCGGCGGCGATGCTGTTTTCGCTGCCTCACTGATATCGGTCCACAGCGCCTGCAGCCGCTCAACATCGGATTCCAGTGCGTCTTCGGATGCGCCTTCGGCTGCCGTACGCACTATGACGCCTGCATCCTCCGGCATTACCCGCTTGAGGATGGACTTGAGCCGAGAACGCTCGGTATCGGGGAGTTTGCGGCTAATCCCGGTCATGGAGCCATCGGGCACGTAGACCAGGAATCTGCCGGGCAGAGAAATCTGACTCGTTAGCCGTGCACCCTTTTGTCCCACCGGATCCTTGGTGACTTGAACGAGTACCGGATCACCTGTTTTGAGCGCGAGTTCAATGCGCTTGGGTTGACCTTCGAGGCCTGCCGCATCCCAATTAACCTCGCCGGCATAAAGCACGGCATTGCGACCACGGCCAATGTCAACGAACGCGGCCTCCATACTCGGTAAAACGTTTTGCACGCGCCCGAGGTACACATTTCCCACCATCGATGACTGCGAACCACGCGTGACGTAGTGCTCAACAAGAACGCCATCCTCGAGAACAGCAATCTGAATGCGATCGGCGCTTTGACGAACAACCATCTGACGGTCAACGGCTTCCCGTCGCGCCAGGAACTCAGCTTCGGTCAGGATGGGTGCACGCCTGCGCCCCGCCTCGCGCCCCTCACGGCGCCGCTGGCGCTTGGCTTCAATACGCGTGGATCCACGTAGCGATGCAGCATCGTCGCTCTTGCGACGCGGCTCACGCACCTTGACCACCGTGTTAGGTGGATCATCGGCTGATGGCTCATCATCTGCATCACTTCCGCGACGCCTGCGGCGCCGCCTGCGCCGGGAGCCAGTAACGCCCTCGACGGAATCATCATCGTCAGCTGACTCGCTATCGGAGGCGTCCTCGTCCTCAGCATCGTCATTCACTGCAGCGCCGTCGTCAACAGTGGCGTCAGACTTCCGCTTTCGGCCCCGGCCGCCTCTGCGACGCCGCTTGCGTTCCGCTGACTCGGAATCAGATTCGGAATCCTCGGTTTCGATCTCAGGTGCATCAGTAGCCGTCACCGTGTTTTCAACGGGTTCGGCGCTCTTGCGGGCACGCGAGGTCTTCTTAGCGGCCGACTTTTTCGTGGTCGACTTACCTTCGGGCGCGGCCTCGGCCGCTGCGGCTTGGAAGAGCGGCATGCGGGCCGGTGCCGGAGCAACGTCGGATCCCGCATCTTCCTGCGGCGGCCCGGATGGACGTACCGCTGCTCGCCGCGTGCGCTTGCGCGGAGTTGGTTCTGCTGACTGCTCTGATGAGGCAGCCGCCGATTCAGCTGATTCATTTCCTTCGACAGGCGTATCTGACGCCTTCTTGCGTGGCATGAAGTCTCCTTAATATGCGCAGATCTGCCTTTCTAGGCACGAGCCGCACATTCCGTTCAAAGCCTGGTAATCGAGATGCAGCGAACGCATCTCACGATGAGTTCAACTACGCACCGGAGCGGCGGCGAATGGATCGCCCACCTGCCCCGTCACTGGGTCATATGGCCCCTGTGCCAGCCGGGTTACCCGAGGGGGTAACGGCGGCACGAGGTTGGCCACATTCCGCAGGGCGGAGAGAAGATCATCGGGTCGGACCGACGGTGTTTCATGTCGGATGACCGCGATGAGTATGGCACACCCGTCCTCGGCTGAGGCCGCAAGCGCCGCAACCGCCCCACGGGCATCGAATCGGCGCACACCATTCTTCGTGAGGCGTTCGACTTCCACCTCGGAAGCAGCGAGGAATAGTGCCACCGCCTCGGTCACGGAGTCCACCTCGAGGCCAGGTAATTCAATACGCCATTCGCTGGCTTGCAAACTTCCCCCGAGGTCACGATCGGCGGCCTCAACCACTCGAATCACGTCCAGACCCGGGGGCAGGGCGTGATCCAAGGCCACGCGCACCTGATCGGGGTCGCATGTTCGCACCACGGCGATTTCCACGTATTCGGCCTCTGAGGCAGTTCCGGTGGGCGCCGAGTTGGCGTAGGAAATTCGGGGATGTGGGGAGAATCCTGCGCTGTAGGCGATGGGAATATCCGCACGCCGAATGGCTCGCTCGAGGGCGCGCTGAAAATCACGATGGCTGGAAAACCTCAACCGCCCCCGCTTGGCGTAGTGCACCCGCAACCGCTGAACTACCGGGACGATCTCGCGATCTGGCGTGGGCTTTCGCCGTCCGCGACCAGCATCACTCACAGAGCACTCGCTGTCTCAGTGTCTCTGCGCACGATGGGAAAGGCAAGATCCGTAACACCGGTAGGCCCAACCTGAATCTCGGTGCCCAGTTGATCGCACACCCCGCAGTCGAAGCAGGGTGTCCAACGACAATCCTCCACCGCAATTTCATTCACGGCGTCTTGCCAGTCTTGCCAGAGCCACTCAGAGTCCAAACCGGAATCAAGGTGATCCCAGGGAAGAACCTCCGTGCGCTCACGCTCGCGGGTGGTGAACCAATCAACATTCACTGGTTCATCTGCAAGGGCGGTTTCCGCGGCAGCCATCCAGCGATCGAAGGAGAAGTGCTCACTCCAGCCGTCGAAGCGAGCACCTGCACGCCACGCTTCTTCGATCACCGCACCGACACGCCTATCGCCGCGCGAGAGCAATCCTTCAACTATCCCGGGTTTCCCATCGTGGTAACGAAGTCCAATGGCTTTGCCAAATTGCTTATCTGCACGAATTGCGTCTCGCAATTTCATCAACCGGGCATCCGTATTCGCATGATCAAGCTGAGCTGCCCACTGGAATGGCGTGTGCGGCTTGGGAACAAAGCCACCGATGGAAACGGTGCACCGAATGTCATTCCGTCCCGATGCTGCACGGCCGGCCTTGATCACTTCGCGTGCTAGCTCAGCAATCTGCAAGACATCTTCGTCTGTTTCCGTGGGAAGACCGCACATGAAATACAACTTCACGTTACGCCAGCCTGCAGCATATGCGGTGGTGACCGTTCTGATCAGGTCTTCCTCTGTGACCATCTTGTTGATCACCCGGCGCATGCGTTCGCTCCCGCCTTCGGGTGCGAAGGTCAGACCACTCCGGCGCCCATTGCGCGAGAGCTCATTAGCGAGTTCAACGTTGAAGGCGTCAACGCGAGTGCTCGGAAGTGAAAGGGATGTTTCCGTGCCTTCATAGTGATCGGCCAAGACTCGAGCAATGTCACCTATCTCTGAGTGATCGGCACTTGAAAGCGAAAGTAAACCCACCTCTTGATAGCCAGTGACTTGAACGCCGTTATTCACCATCTGGGTGATGCCCGTGATGCTTCGCTCGCGAACAGGGCGCGTGATCATTCCAGCCTGGCAAAAACGGCAGCCGCGCGTACAGCCCCGGAAAATCTCCACACTCATGCGCTCATGAACGGTTTCGGCAAGGGGAACGAGTGGTTTCTTCGGGTAGGGCCAGTCATCAAGGTCCATGACGGTGTTCTTCACTACACGCCACGGAGCAGCGGGATCAGCTGGAACCACGCGCAGGATGTGTCCATCCGGTTGGTACTCCACCCGATACATGGAGGGCACGTACACGCGTTCTGTTGCCGCCAACCTGCTGAGAAATTCACTCCGGCCGCCGGGCGAACCTTCTTCGCGCCACGTGCGCATTAAGTCTGTGATGAGGAGAGCCGCTTCTTCACCATCACCGAGAACCGCGGCATCAATGAACCGTGCGATGGGCTCTGGATTGAACGCAGCGTGACCACCAGCAATAACGAAGGGGTGTGCCTCATCGCGCTCATCGGAGTGAATCGGTATGCCGGCAAGATCGAGTGCGGTGAGCATGTTGGTGTAGCCGAGCTCAGTTGAAAAGGACAGGCCAAGGAAATCAAAATCGGCAATGGAGCGGTGCGCATCAACGGTGAACTGCGGCACACCGTGCTCGCGCATGAGCGTCTCAAGATCTGGCCACACCGCATAGGTGCGCTCGGCAAGTACGTCAGGGAACTCATTCAATACTTCATAAAGGATCTGTACGCCCTGGTTAGGTGCACCCACTTCATAGGCATCGGGGTACATCAGGGCCCATCGCACGTTCGTGCTGGACCATTCCTTGATCACCGCATTGAGTTCGCCGCCCACGTATTGAATGGGTTTATTGACGAAAGGCAGCACCTTCTCCAACTCAGGGAAGACGCTCTCGCCACTAAGCCTGCGGGCCTCGACCGGAGCAGAAGACATCCTGTGAGGGTACCTGGTAGAGCCGTACTCGCCTAACGCTCAGCGCTCATTCGATGCAGTCGAACGGTTTGCAGCAGGCCAACCGCGATATACGTCGCCATCATTGAGGTGCCCCCAGCAGATACGAAGGGTAAGGGGATTCCGGTGATAGGCATGATGCCGAGAGACATACCCACGTTTTCGAACATCTGAAATGCCAGCCACGCAACGATGCCCGTGGCCACCAAGCGGCCGTACATGTCATCGGCCTTCCAGGCAATCCATGCCGCGCGCCACAACACAATGCCCAGCAATGCCAGGAGGACCGCGCCACCGATGAAGCCGAGCTCCTCCCCCACCACGGTGAAAATGAAATCGCTCTCGTTTACCGGAACGAATTTGCCTTGGGTTTGCGGGCCCGCGAATAGCCCATAACCCGACAGTCCGCCACCTCCGATCGCGATGCGGGCCTGATTTGCGTTGTAGGCGGCCGAACCAACATCGGCCTCAGGATTGATAAATGACGTGAGGCGCTGCACCTGGT
>JBJOIE010000075.1:0-2837 GCA_046047295.1 Actinomycetota bacterium
TGATCAGGGTCCTCAATTGACGTGAGGGTGGCGGTATCGGAATCGCTCATGTTCAGGATCGTCCCATAGTTAGGTGAACGAGTTCCTGCCAGTACGACTATTGGTGGGGCTCTCCCTGGGAGAGGCTGTACAGGACGTCTGTGTCCCAGCGGGCGAATCCCAGCCGCGAGTAAAGCGTGATGCCCGCCTCATTGGAACTGTCCACGTAGAGCATGACTTGGCTGAGTCCCTGGGCGCGTAAATGGTGGAGCCCTGCCAGGGTCAGCGCCCGGCCCAAGCCCCTGCCCTGCCAGGCTGGATTCACGGCAAGTACGTAGACCTCGCCGATGGGGTCATGTGAGTTTTCACCGCCGTGGATCTTGGTCCAGTGGAAACCTGCAAGGGAGTTATCGGCCCAGGCCATGATGATGCCCTCTGGGTCGAACCAATCCTCACTGAGGCGCTTCTCAAGGTCATGACGGTCCCACGCCGCCTGATCGTGCAGACCTCGAAAACTTTCAGCGTTCACGCGCAGAAACTCATCCTCATCGCGTCCGCGCGTGAAGGAAGAGACGGTTACTGACTCGGGAAAGATTGGATCGGGGAGTTCGGCGCGCAGTGACCTCCGCATTTGCCACAGAATCCGTTGCCTACGAAATCCAAGTGAAGCCGCGAGTGCCGCAGACGATTCACTTTCACCATGTGCCCACAAGCGCAGGCGTCCGTCTGGTGATGCAGTGAGAAGTTCTTGCACGAGAGTGGCGCCAATTCCTTGGCGCCGGAAATGCGGATGCACCACGAGCTCCGTTGAAGCACCCGAAACTGCATCCGTTGCGTCGAAGTGTGCGTAGGCCACGGCGAGCCCATCTTTATCTCGCACTAAGAGGTGTTCATCGTCATGATCACCACCATGCTTGAGGTGCAACCACACGTGCTCGCTGAGTGGATTCACACCATCCGTGCGCGTTGCGAGATCCACAAGTGCGGTGACCGATTCGATGTCGGCAGGTGAAAGGTGTGGTAGGCGTTCGATCGTGAAACCGTCACGCTGGGCAGATGCCATGTTGTGAAAACGCGACCATCACCTCAGGGGTTGGAGATCGCAACCTCATCTTCTATCAGTGATCCAAGTAGGGAGGAGGAAGGTAGGTCTGCAACAAAGCGGTAACCGACATTGCGCACCGTGCCGATGAGTGCTTCATGTTCTGCACCCAATTTGGCGCGCAATCGGCGAACGTGAACGTCCACGGTTCGCGTACCACCGAAGTAGTCGTATCCCCACACCTCTTGAAGTAGAACTGCGCGTGTGAAGACGCGACCAGGGTGCTGGGCGAGGAACTTGAGCAACTCAAACTCCTTGAACGTGAGATCGAGTGGTCGCCCCTTGAGCGTTGCTGTGTAGGTGCCTTCGTCCACGTGTAGCTCGCCGGTTCGAATTTCCTCTGGTTCGAGTGAACTTGCGGGAGTTACTGCGCCGACGCGCGCATGGGCGAGCCGCAATCGCGTTTCTAGCTCGGCCGGCGAAATGGTGTCTAGCACCACTTCATCCATTCCCCAATCCCATTGGATGGCGGGCAGGCCACCCTCGGTGGTGACCAGGATGATCGCGCAGCCGGGCCCGGTTTGCTGGAGCAGTCGAGTGAAACTGCGCACCGCGGGCAGCTCACGACGGCCATCCACGAGCAGCGCATCACAATCGCCCACCGTGAGCAGAGCACTTGGTTCTGCAGGGAGGGCCCGAACGTGGTGACCTAGGAGAGCGAGGGAAGGAAGCACCTCAGCGCTCGAATCCATCCCGCGGGTGAGGAGAATGAGCCGCATGTCATCTCCCAACCCCGTAAGTGAACGTGGGGTAAAGGATAGTGGTGTCACGCTATATGCGGCCGATGGGGTGAAATTGGCGGCCCGTTGGTTGGAATCGTCCATTCCATCGGACATCACCCTCGTGATGGCCCATGGCTTCACCGGATCAAGTTCTGCCCCTAAAGCTCTCGCTGTACGGAGGGAATTGGCCCGTTTCGGCAACGTGCTCGCGATCGATTTACGCGGACATGGCTCCTCAGAAGGTGCGTCGACCGTGGGCCTTGATGAGGTACTTGATGTGGATGCGGCCGTGGCATATGCCCGCGACCAGGGTGCTCAGCGGGTGGCCAGCATTGGCTTCTCGATGGGTGGGGCCGTAGTGGTGCGCCACGCAGCTGGCGCGTCCGGGGAGAGATATGCACCCACACACCCCGTGGACGCGGTGGTGAGTGTTAGTGCGCCGGCTTTCTGGTACTACCGCGGCACGCGAATGATGCGCATTGTTCATCACTTAGTGGAGAACAGAGTGGGGCGTGCGGCACTTCGCGCATACGGCACGCGAGTGTCTGGCAGTGGGTGGCCTGCGGAATTGCCCATCACTCCGGAAATGGCCGCCGAACAGATCCGGGTGCCCATGCTCGTGGTGCATGGTGATGCCGACCATTACTTCCCACTGGAGCACGCGCGCGCTTTCGCCCGAGCTAATCCGAACGCTGATCTTTGGGTGGTGCCCGGCTTTCGGCACGCGGAGTCAGGTGTTTCGCCGGTCACCGTGGGTGAGATTGGTTCCTGGGTGGTTGCCCAGATCAACCGCTAGGCTGAGCACGTGTTGGAAATCTTTTATACGAGCCTTCTTGTGGCGGCATTTGCGGCAACCGGATGGTTTGCCTTTTACGTGGTTTTCAAACTCTTTAAGGGTCAGGGCTAGTTGTGGCCGCAACGGCAAGTGAGCTGCCTGAGGAGCTCCTGCCACTGAGCTGGTTGCTCGGCACCTGGGTTGGCGTGGGAACTGGTCAGTACCCCACTATTGAGGATTTCCGTTTCGGGCAGGAAGT
>JBJOIE010000076.1:0-11129 GCA_046047295.1 Actinomycetota bacterium
CGCGCACCTCAATCATTCGTTCGAGCACAGGATCACGTGGATCAATGAGGTCGTCGCCGAGGAGAACTGCGAAGGGTTCATCCCCCACGTGGTTCTCGGCCATCAGTACGGCGTGGCCTAAGCCGAGTGCCTCGCCCTGGCGCACGTAATGAATACGTGCCAACTCGGTGGACTCCTCCACGAGCGCGAGACGCTCGGTATCGCCTTTTTGAACGAGAGACGTCTCCAACTCGAGATTGCGATCGAAGTGATCTTCTAGGGCGCGCTTACTACGACCGGTAATAAAGAGGACATCGTCGAGGCCAGCAGATACCGCTTCCTCCACCACGTACTGAATGGCGGGCTTATCCACCACAGGCAGCATCTCTTTGGGAGTTGCCTTTGTGGCCGGAAGGAAACGAGTGCCTAGGCCCGCCGCCGGGACCACGGCCTTGCGCACTGGCTTACCTGCAGAGGTCATGCGCCGAGGGTACGCGCCGACACACCGATGCACCCTGAGGGCGGCCAAAGTGTGATCAGTCCGGCACGCTGAGCCCATGGGCCAGGAGGCTGCGAGCAGCAATAAGGAAGAGATCCGAGCGCGGATCCGCGCGCGCCGCCGCGATCGAGAGTATGACCCGGCCGTGGCCGCCGCCATTGCCGAGCACGTCACCGACATAGACGAAATCGCAGAAGCGGCCAAGAGACATGCCGTAATTGCCTGCTACGTGTCTAGGCCGGAGGAGCCCGATTCGAGTCTGGTCCGCCAGGCCCTCCACGCCCACGGCGCCCAAGTGGTGGTGCCTCGCATCGATGGGACGCAGTTGCACTGGTGCTTCGACGATCCGCAAGCCGACTGGGCCACGAATTCACTCGGGATCCAGGAGCCTCAAGGGCCTGCGGCTCACGTTACGCCGGAAATCTTCATCGTGCCGGCTCTTGCGATCGATCACGAAGGTCATCGTGTGGGTCAGGGCGGCGGTTTCTATGACAGGGCCCTGGCTGCAGCAGGACATCCGCTCGTCATTGCTCTGGTGTTCGAGGATGAGGTTCTCGCATCCGTACCGCATGAACCCCATGACACACCGGTGGATATTGCGGTGACTCAAGCACGCGTGCGCTGGTTTTCCATGCCGGATTAGCTCATGCCCTACTTGGGTAGCAGGGTCAAGGTATTGCGAGTGCCATCCAAGACGGCTTCGGGTGAATATGGCCAAGGGAATTGCTCTCCCGTGAGCCAGCCATCAATCTGATCAGAGTAATCCCGGTTGTACGCATGACCGCTGTTCCCGGTCAGATTGACCCACGTGGATGCGTCAAAGTCAGCTAGGTCAATGACCTGCCGCATACTCGGCACCCAGTCCACTTCGAATCCATCCGCAGGCGTCCAACCCGTGGCGTTCACCGTGGCCTCGCCACCAGACACTGCAACTGGCCCCCGGTTGAACAGCATCTCTATAGGTGCAATCCCACTGGTTCCCAATGTTTGATTAGTGAATGTCAACGTGTGCATATCACCCCACCGCCATGCGGTGGCATCAGAGCCAAATGAATTCGAGAGTTCTTCCGCCGCTGCATTTAGTGTGGAACTCAAGGTGCTATCGCGGCCACTTACCCCCGTAACCCGATCCGCCCACCAGAAATTTTCGGGGTCATCCCAGATATTCATGATCACCTGCCAGAAGCGGTCATTACCTGACGAGGTGATGGACTCGCTCTTTGCTGCAGCGTCAAACATTCGCTGCACCATTTGGCTCCACCATGCGTTGAATGCAGCAGCCCCAGCAGAGTCTGCACCCTGTTGGAAATCCCAGTTCTGCATCAGAGCAAGTGCGTCCTGCGCTCCTTCGCTGAGATCGCTGAATTGCACGTCCTTCAACCGAGGCACCATGAATTCCGCTAGTGCGTTGTGGTTATCCATTTGCATTTCGCGCATACGAGCGGCGGTGAGTGGAGCGCCACCGGATGTTGCGGCATCAATGAGATCCACGATCCGTTGGCTTCGTGCACCATAAGCCCAGTCATCCGTGAGGAAGTACTCATAATTAGGGCCAATAACCGCTTGATTTGCGGTGACGATCCAATTCTCATCCGGATTGACGGTGTAAGGAAGGGATTCAAATGGCACGAATCCCGTCCACTTGTACTCGGAGTCCCATCCAGGTACTGGCCACTTACCCGAGTAGTTCGAGCGAATGGGAATTCTTCCCGGTGCCTGATATGCGATGGTGCCCGCTGTGTCGGCGTACAGGAGGTTCTGCGCAGGCACCGCGAGGAAACGTGCTGCTTCACGGAATTGGGTGAAATCCTGAGCGGTGTTCAATAGGTCAAAGGCATCGAAGGTTGGTTGGGCTTCAAGCGCTGTCCAGCGAAGTGCCACCGCGTAGTCACCACCCTGATCGGGTTCTGCTGCTTTCCCAGGTGCCGAGCCTGGTGCTGGTACGGGGGCATCAGCACCCACCTGCGCATACAACGGAATATCCGGGATGTCCGAGATGATCGGGCCGTCGCTGGTAGATCGAATTGTGATCGTCACCGGATCGCCTCCCGCAACCTCGATCACTTCGGTGCGTAGTTCCATCGGCTGCGATACGCCATCCACCAGATAGGTGTCACCGTCCGTTTGGTGTAGGACCAAGTCTGTGACGTCGGGTCCCAGGTTTGTGAATCCCCAGGCAACTGAATTGTTGTGGCCAATGAAGACACCAGGCAGCCCCGCCATCGTCCAACCAGTCACCGCATAGTTGCAATCGGGTGTCTGCTCGGTGCAATACAAGCCGGACTGATACCAGAGACTCGGCATCGCCGGTGCAAGGTGGGGGTCATTGGCCAGAAGCGGCTTTCCGGTATCGGTGAGTTCCCCAGAAACCGCCCACGAGTTTGAGCCAATTCCCGGACCACTGGGTCCGAGCAGGTTCTCAAGTTCGCTGGCTTGTTGCCTCACAGCGAGGAGCGCCGAGCGTTCTTCATCGCTGTAGAAATGAGCGTGTGCGCCATTGCCTGAGACCGAAGGTTGAGCTTCGGGATCGAAAGTATCGCCAACAACCGCTCCCGCGGTGATGATCGGTCGGTGCTGCTCAAATGGGTATGCGGGAAAGAGCATCTCCGTGTTGTCCACGCCCACGGATGCACTCATCACTGCTCGGTAGATCTCATCCGACATATTGCCGCGCAGATCCCAGGCAAGTGCCTTAAGCCAAGCCACGGAATCCGCAGGCTCCCACGGCCGCGGGGTATACGAGGGGTTTTGTAGTTGTAGTACCGAATATTCGAGGCTGAGATCTTTGCCGGAATGGTGAGCTAGGTACTCGTTCACACCCGCGGCATAGGCATCCAAGATTCGATGTGACCGCTCGTTCAGTAGGCCGAGTTCCTCTTCGGCGATGCGCTTCCACCCCATGGTGCGAATGAAGGCATCGGTACTCACCTGGCTCGCACCGAACATTTCTGAGAGTTCACCGGCGGTTATGTGGCGGCGCACATCCATCTCCCAGAATCGGTCCTGGGCGTGAACGTAACCCTGGGTAAAGAACAGATCCTCCAATGAATCGGCATAGATGCTGGGTACGCCGCGTTCATCGCGGAGGACCCGAACCTCACTATTTATGCCACTTACTTCCAGGGAGCCGGCCACCTGTGGGAAGGGAGCTCGAATCAAACTCATCACGTACAGAGAGAAGCCACCCGCCACGAGGGCGACGATGAGTATGAGGACTCCGATAACGCGGCCAGCGTTGCGCACATCCCCACGCTAACCAATGAGTAAGTGCGCGCAACCCATTCCAAGAACTACGGCTGTGAGAGAGGACACGGTGATACCCGCCACCGCGTAAAAGAACTGCCGGCGGCTGGTGCGCCAGAGATCACTGACCGCACGAGCGAATCCCGAGTATGTGGTGAGCGCACCTGCCACTCCCACAACCAGGAAGAGCGTGGCCAGACCACGCTGACCTAGTACCACCACGCATCCGGCAATGAATGAGCCGATGGTGTTCACCACCCATAGTGCGAAGGGGAAGTGGGTCATCGCTGTTCGCCGAGTGAAAATCCGTTCCACCCCGAACCGCAGGGAAGCGCCGATGGCACCACCGAGTGCCACCAGTAGCCATGCCAACCACGTCATGGTCATGTGCGTGGCCCCCGCACTAGCCCCGCGAGTGCGGAGCCGATAGGCACCGCAGCGATTCCCGCCACAAGCGTGATGACCACATAGGCGAGCGCCTGCAACGGATCACCCGAGGAGTACAGCTCTACGGCATCGAGGGCGAAGGCCGAGAACGTGGTGAAACCGCCAAGGAATCCAGTCACCACGAATGGCCACCAGCGCTGATCGATCCGCGCCACCGCAAATCCGATTGCTAAGGAACCCAGAACGTTGACGGCAAGAGTGGCAAGCCACAGCCGTGGATCGAGTACCAGGGCCACCGAGGCACGGGCTAGCGCACCCAGTGCACCGCCGAGGGCAACCCAGATCACGTGCGCACCCTACGCCCGATGAATTAGCACTCTGCTGCATCGAGTGCTAATCTTTGGGGGTACAGACTTCCCCTTGCACCCATGAATAAGGAGTGAGCGTGCCCACCTACGAGTATCGGTGCGATAGCTGCGATACCACCTCAAATGTGGTGCAGAAGATGACCGATCCCACCCTGACCGTCTGCCCGGAGTGTGGCGCGGAGGGCCTTCGCAAGCTTTTCAACGGCGTGGGCGTGGTGTTCAAGGGCTCTGGCTTCTACCGCACGGATTCCCGGGGTTCAGACAAGGGATCGTCCTCGGATGCAAAGGCTCCCGCCGCCAGCTCAGGTGCGAGTACCTCGACCAGCACGTCCGGGAGCTCCGGTTCTAGCTCGACCAGTGCGGGTTCCTCGTCTTCAACCACTTCGTCCTCGTCTTCATCGACGTCTTCGTCGACGTCGTCATCGTCATCGTCGTCATCGTCGTCGTCCACTTCCTAGCCTGTGGATAGCGCTGGGCTCGAGCGCGTCAAAACGCGTACGGTGCCTCGATGGGTACCGCACGGCTACAACGGGTAATTCGTCGACATCGCCGGCCACTCGCCATGGCACTCGCCGCTGTGGCAGTCCTTCTCTTTGGTCTCAGCCTGAGAACACCAGCCCCCACTCCTGCCGGCGGAGTTGTCTCCACTCTGGGAACAGGTGAAGTTGCGGTGCCCATAGTGCTGGATTCCCCTGCGCTCGCCTCCACTCTGCGCATCGGTGACATTATCGATGTGGTGCGGGTAAGCGAGGATGGCCGCGGCTCCCTCATTGCCGCAGACGCCCGCGTTCTCGAAACTTCAACTCCGGGTGGAATGCCAGATGCGGTGATCGTTCTTGCCGTGGACGAGGCACGTGGCCAAGGGCTAGCAGAAATAAGTACCAGTCAGCTCAGTGTGATCATCCGCCAGCGCGCCGGTGGACTCTCTCAAGAAACGTGATGCGGCGGCACATCCCGGAGTAGCTCTGCATCCCGCGAGCCAAATCCACCAACTTCATCTGCAGTTATGTCCGGCAGTAATTTTCCAGTGGCCGATGATGCCGCTGGTCTATGCGAACCAACCTCGGTTAGTGCATCGTCTATAGCCGTGGCCAAGGTGTGCATCTGAGATCTGCTGATGACGAATGGGGGCGAGATTTGTATGCCCCCATCTGCGAGTGCTCGGGTGAGGACACCGCGATCGCGAAGGGCGCGCAGCAAACGCGGTAGATAACTCGTATCCGCAGCGAGCACATCAGGCGAAATTTGAACCGCACCTAGGAGACCAACGCCGGCACGCACCTGGTGCACGTGCTCGTGCGCTGCGAGTGGTGCCAACTCTGCCCGTAATGCCAATTGGTCACGTGCAACACCTGCTACCAGATTCTCATTTTCCAGAATGTCGAGATTCGCCATCGCGGCGGCTGCGGCACTTGCATGGCCCGAGTAGGTGTAACCGTGGCGAAAGATCAGACCCGGTGTGGACCAGAAAGGCTCAGCCACGGCACCGGAAACGAATACCGCACCCATCGGTTGATAGCCGGAGGTTAAACCCTTGGCGGTCAACATCATGTCTGGATCAAGATTCCAGCGATCCGATGCGAACATGGCACCAGTTCGACCGAAGCCGCAGATCACTTCATCGGCGACGAAGAGCACTTCGCGCTCACGACAGATTGCGCGCACCTCTTCGAGATAGCCCGCGGGTGGCGGGTACACGCCACCCGCGCCGATGATCGGTTCACAGAAGAAGGCCGCCACTCGGTCCGCACCCAGGTGATCGATCTCCTTGGCAACCGCCCAAGGATCGTCCCATTCCACTTGCTGAAACTGCATGGAGAGTTCCCCATATCCATCCCGGTTGCCCGGGATTCCGGCAAGGGATGTTCCCGCGAAATGCATGCCGTGGTAGCCACGGGTTCGGCTGATCATGTGCGTGCGCTGATGTTGGCCCCTGAGTTGCCAGTAACGCCGGGCGATCTTGACGGCCGTTTCAACCGAATCCGAACCACCACTTGTGAAGAAGATGCGCGCATCTTCCATCGGAGCCATGGCCGCGAGGCGATCAGCTAAGTCCAGGGTTACCTGCGTGGCAAAGTCACCGAAGTTCGAATACGCCGCGATGTGGCCCATTTGTTCGGCAACAGCGTCGCCGATCGCTTTTCGCCCGTGACCCACGTTGCAGTACCACAGCGCCGCGGTGGCATCGAGGTAAGTGCGACCATCCGCAGCCGTGACTTCAGCACCATGGCCCCCGGTGATGACGAAGTCATGTCCTGCCACGGCAGACATATCTGCGAAGGGGTGCCAGAAGGCGGATTGGCCCGAGGTCATCGCCATACCGTAGTTGTCCTCTACCGTTCAGCCATGCGCGTAGTGCTCTTTGGTGCTACCGGGTACACCGGACGGTTGACAGCCGAGGCCATGGTGCGAGCCGGTCTCGCTCCCGTGTTTGCCGGGCGCCATGCTGACGCCCTGCTCGATCTCACGGCGGAGTTAGCTCCGCTCGCGCCTCTCAATGCCGCACCCACGTGGACCCTGGCTGATGTCACTGAACCTCGCACCGTGCGAGCCCTCGTTTCAGATCCCCAAGACACCCTGGTCACCACCGTGGGTCCCTTCAGCAAGTTCGGGGAACCAGCCATCGAGGCCGCCATTGATGCTGGTTGCACGTACATCGACTCCACGGGTGAAGGAACCTTCATTCACCGTGTTGCCACCGAGTACGGCCCACGCGCTGAAAAGACTGGTGCGCATCTTCTTACGGCCTTTGGTTATGACTACGTTCCTGGGCACCTGGCCGCAGCCCTCGCCATGCAGAAGTGTGCAACCAGTTCCGTCGCTCGAATTGATATTGGCTATTTCGTGGACGGTGAATTCGGGATGAGTTCGGGAACCAAGGCGAGCATCGCAGCTATGGCGGCCGCACCACGTTTTGCATTTGAAGCGGGATCACTTCATGAATCGCGCGCGATAGCGCCCACTACATCCTTCACACTTGCAAATGGGAAGCAACGCAATGCTTTGGCCATTACCGGCAGCGAACAATTTTTCCTACCCCGTGAATTTCCCAGAGTCTCCAATATTGATGTCTTTTTGGGCTGGGCGGGCAAAGCAACCACAGCGCTCGCCGTTGGTGGCGCCGCAACGGGTGCGATCACCCGAGCGCCCATCATCGGCAAAGCGGCTAAGGGTGCACTCGCGCGGATCGATTCAGGAGTTACGGGTACCGGCCCGAGCGCCGAACAGCGCGCCAAGAGTTCGTGCTGCGTGGTGGCACGCGCCAGTGATGGTGTGGGAAGGGTCCTGGCAGATGTAGAACTTCGCGGGCCAGATCCGTATGAATTGACAGCCGAACTTCTCGCATGGGCTGCAGCAATGTCTTCGGTGGGTCGAATCCATGGCACTGGTGCGCTGGGCCCACTTGATGCGTTCACACTCATTGACCTGAAGGATGCGTGCGCGCGGATGGGACTCACCTCCATCACATGAGTACGCAGATGAGCGAGAGTGAGTGGCGGCAGTTAGAAGCGGCTCACCGGGAACGCGTGACTCCATGGGTGAAGCCCCGCCTCGAGCGCAGGTCCGCTGGCATCAAACACCCAGTGGACGATTTCCTCTTCGACTACTACCCGTTTTCACCAAGCAAGCTCATGTCTTGGCACCCCGGACATGGAGTGACCCTGGCAGGCAACGTGAGGCAGTTCCTAGTGAGCCCCGCGTACCTCAGAACAGCCGAGGGTGGCGCAACCACCTCACTGGAGTGGCTCAACCACTCGAGGCGAGCTCAGCTGGACGCCGCTCTGCGCATTCTCGAGGGCACCGCATCTAGGGCACCGAGCACCGGATGTTTTGGCCTGCACGAATGGGCGATGGTTTATGGGGTTGAGCAAAGTGATATCCGGCATGAGCAGGTCCCACTGCGCCTGAGCCCAGCCGCCATCAAGGAAACGGTGGATTCCGTTGGCTTGCGGTGCACCCACCTTGATGCCTTCAGATTCTTCACACCTGAGGCTGAACTACTCAACGTGATAACGCCAACCCGCGCAACGCAAGCAGAGAATGAGCAACCCGGATGCCTGCACGCATCCATGGATCTCTACAAGTACGCCTTTTGGTTTTCTCCACTCATACCGAGTTCACTTATTGCAGATTGCTTCGAACTTGCACGTTCGGCACGCGAATTAGACATGCGTGCGTCGCCCTACGACGTAAGCGCCTTTGGGCTTGAGCCCATTGCCGTGGAAACCACTGAGGGCAGGCGCCACTACGCGGACGTCCAAAGAACCCTCATGCACCGATCAGCGCCGCTGAGATCGACACTCATTGAACATCTCTTACAGATCAATGCTGCGGTTGAGCACATGCAAGACGCTACGCGCGCCCCTTCAACATGAAGTTCCAGTACAGGTTGGGCAGGCCAACCTTCTTCAACATGTTGTAGTCGAGGATTTCCTTCTTCTGATCCACCACTGGAAGTGACGGCTTCAGGTTGAGGTCGTAGTCAAATTCACAGAGCAGCAGGTGTTTGCGACTTGTGGTGATCGGGCACGAGGCGTAGCCGTCATAACTACCACCACCAGTCTGGCCGCGAAGTGAGGCCAGCAGGTTTTCCACCAGCACCGGGGCCTGCTTGCGAATCGCCGCACCCGTCTTCGAGTTGGGGGTAGTGGTGCAATCACCAAGGCCGAAGATGTCCGGGTACACATTGTGTTGCAGGGTGTGCTTATTAACGCCCATGTAGCCGAAGGGGCTCTCGGGATCAGCCAATGGTGAGTTGCGAATCCAATCCGGTGCACTTTGCGGTGGGGTCATGTGTGCGAAGTTGTATTCAACGGTGTCTTCTTCGCCGGTCTCATTGTTCTTGATCGTCATCGTGTGATTCACCGGATCAATGTTGGTGATCACCGAGTTGAGCCGAACCTCGATGCCGTAGCGCTGCGCAACCTTCACCAGCTCGTCAGACCACACCTTGACGCCAAACATTCCGGGAGTGGGGAGCACCATGATTTTGCGAATGTTGTTCAGCACACCTTGTTCGCGCCAGTAGTCGCTGGCGAGGTATGCGATTTTCTGGGGAGCGCCTGCGCACTTGATCGGGCCAGCCGGCATATGGAAGATGGCGGTGCCATTCTTGGTTTTCTGCACGTTCTGCCAGGTCACAGGCGCGAGGTCGTAGCGGTAATTCGAAGACACACCGTCCTTGCCCATCGCTTCCGCGAGGCCGGGAATACCGTCCCAATTCAATTGAATGCCCGAGGAAACAACCAAGCGGTCATAGCCCACCGTCTTACCCGAAGCCAGGGTGACGGTGTGACCTTCAGGATCAACGGCCACCACCGAATCCTTGATCCAGGTAACACCCTTAGGCATCACTGAAGACATAGGGCGCGCGCTTTCCGCAGCCTTGGCCCGTCCGCCACCCACCAGCGTCCAGAGCGGTTGGTAATAGTGGGTGTCTGCTGGCTCAATCACCGCCACGTCGGCCAGGCCGGCGCGCTTGAGGCGCGCTGCGACCGTGATACCGCCGGTGCCTCCCCCAACGATGACCACCTGGTGCTTCTGATCTGGCATGGCATTCCTCTCGGCAAGCGCATGTGCGCAGGCGGCAGCGTATTTGACTCTCGGAATAAATGTCCGTACATTTCGCCGTGGAGGTGCCCATGACCCGCACGGCAGTGGCCAATTCAGCTGGCCCGCATATGCCCGATCGCGAGTTGCCCACCCCGCTGTGGAACCAAGTCAGCGAAGATCTCCGGAGGCGAATAAGCGCGGGTGAATTCCCTGAGGCCTTCCCCGGAGAGATCTCCCTCACTGAGCAGTACGAGGTCAGCCGTCACACCATCCGTGAAGCCCTCAGGGTGTTACGTGCCGAGGGCCTCGTGCGAAGTGAACGTGGACGAATCAGCACCGTGGAAACCACCACCTACACCCAAAGCCTCGGCTCGCTGTATTCCCTATTCCGCACGCTCGATGAGCAAGGCACACCTCAGCACAGCATTGTGCGCAGGCAGTCCACCACGATCAACCGCACCGTGGCCACTGCACTTGGTCAGGATCCCGATGCCGAACTCGTGGTCATTGAGCGCGTGCGTTGTGCCGATGGCACGCCCTTGGCTCTCGATACCGCCTGGCTTCCATGTGTATTTGCCGGGCCATTACTTAACGCCGACCTCGCGTCACAGGGTCTATACGCCAGTCTGACCGAAACCTGTGGCGTAACGGTTGATTCCGGCGAAGAGCAGGTGACTGCCATCACGCCTCCCACGCATGTTGCGAAACTCTTGGAGATGCCCAAAGGGGGCGCTGTTCATTACATCGAGCGCATTGCCTACGCCGATGACATTCCGATGGAGTGGCGAGAGACGTATATCCGCGGCGACCGTTTCAGCCTCCAAGTGGAGTGGTCACGCACCAGTTCATCACTCGCCGGTTCCACACCTATCACCTCCAAGGAGTACTGATGTTCGCTGCACCCCTCGTGGCACTCGCCGCATTCCTATCCATCGGAATCGGCATGGCCGTTGGCCTGCTCGGTGGTGGCGGTTCCATCCTCACCACTCCACTGCTCGTCTACGTGGTTGGTTTCGATGCCAAGCAGGCCATCACGGCAAGCCTCTTCGTGGTTGCCGTCACCTCCGTTTTTGGCTTACTCGGCCATGCCCGCGCCGGGC
>JBJOIE010000077.1:0-3823 GCA_046047295.1 Actinomycetota bacterium
AACGTGCCATTGGTGCAGTGGAGTAGGTACGTGCATTGGATTTATTCCCGAACCCTTCTTGGATCGGGTGTGTTGACGGGGCCGCCCTAACAGGGCCTACAGCCGCGAAACGGAACCATCCCCTTGCGAATTAACCACTGACTGCTTGTAGCCAGCTTCAACAGGTGACTAATCAAAATTGCGAAGGAGCAAGATGCCGAATCACCCGATCAATGCCCCCGAAGCAGAGCCTTCCGTGGAGCGGCTGGGCCTTAGCGTTGCGCCTGTCCGCACGGCAGGCCCAGCTTTTAGTTGCGGGCCATGCAACTGCTACTGCGCCGAGCTTGAAGGATCGACTCCCTCGGTAGCTCCTGGCGCTTGCTGGGGCCAGTTGTCCGTGGTGTGCCGCTGCATGGAGTAGTGAAAGTCCAGGGCGGTACCGAAGCTGCTCGCCATTCCGGCGATTCTGCACGCCAAGCGCCGCGTAGGCGCGCACCCGCATCGCCCAACACCCCTCATCGTGACCGCGAAATGTTAATTGGGAAGTGGGGGCGCCAGGGAATTCCTGCAACCAGGAATCTAGCGGCGAACTAATCCAGCCGCCCAGGCCCCCTGAGCTATCAGCTCGCACACCAATGGTTCGACGAAGAGGCGAACGTCCTCGAGATCATCGTGGCGATAACGCAGGGTGAGTTGGGTTCCCGGAATATCGGCGCCGAGTGCCACAAGGGTGGAGTTGCGCTGCGTGCACCAATCCATGAGCTGTGGTTCCCATCTCGATCCGGGTAAGAGGAGCATTCGGTAGTCGGTGGTCTTGGTCAGGTAGACGTCGATATGTGACCAATCGCCCGTTTCGCACGCGATCGCTGGAAGGCGCGGGCCTTCGCGGAGCATCAGTGCGCTCTGCTGGGCACTTGAGAGCCGGCGCGCAGGCGCAACCACCGCGGTGCCATCGGGTCCGAGAAGTAGCTCACCCGTTGGAGCCAGCCACTCGGCACGACGGCTGAGGAGATCTTCACATGCTTCGGCGGCTCGATTGATCGTTTCAATCGTGCCCTCGCCGCTGCGATTGTTGAGTGCATCTTCGAGAGCGAGGTGCACACCGATGGTGTGGGTGAAGGATCGGCACGCCACGCCACCTACTTCCACCTCAGCGCGCAAAGCAACGTGCGCATCGCAGGATGCCTCGATGGCGGAGCCCTCGGTGTTCGTTACGGCAATGAGCATGCATTGACCCCGGAACAGCTCAACGGCTGCGAGGGTTTCAGCAGAACCTCCGCTAGCTGATACCGCAATCACCACATCATGTGGATCGACGGCGGGCAACGGATCGGTACTTGCAAGAACTGCGATGGCATGGACACCCACCGCTTGCAGTCGCATGGCGAGTACTGAGTTTGCGAAATGTGAGGAGCCCATTCCTAATAGGATTAAGCGATTCCCTGCACGAACTCCTTCGAGCGCCGCTGCCATCGCAGGTTCGGCTAGCCAGGGATTGCGTGCGTTGAGGTCGTCCGCCAACGAGTTGAGCGTCTCCGGCGTGCGCTCGATGTCACGCAGGAAGAGAACGGGATCCATGATCAGTTGGCATCACTTTCACTCGAGTCCACACCATCAACGGGATATTCGGAGATCACCGCATCGGGAACGTACACCCAGTGCGGCAGGTGCTTGGCCGCATAGATGTACTCCCGGCACTCCTGTTCGATGAGGAATGGTGCGAGCAACCTGTCATCCAAGAGTTCGCGCCTGCCGGCCGCATTCAAGGTTTGCTGATACGAGGCGAGGAATGCCTCTTGCGCGTGTGCGATCCACACGAGCGCCGGCCGCGGGTCCAAACGATCGGTTCGGAAATTCACCACTCGAGCAACGTGATCGATCGATGCCAGCATGCCGGCAACGTCACGAGCTGGTGGTGCCGGAAGCATGCGTTCCGCGGGAGTAAGGAGTGGGTTACCGTCGAAGTCAATAATCGACAGGGCCCCATCTGGCGAACGCAACACTTGACCCACGTGCAGATCACCATGGATGGCCATCACCGGAGTGGTGGAAATAGCGCGCAAGCCGGCGATGCGCTGATGCAGGAACGTTGACCGTCCGCGTAAGCGTCGCCCTTCATCACCACCGGTAACCGATACCGCCTCATCAAGTGCTGCCGAAGCACTGTCCGCAAGCGCCGAACAAGCCGCGGCATCCAGTTTCTCCACCCCGAGTCCGGCGAGTGCCACGTGCATCCGGGCGGTCATCTCACCCAATTGCGCGAAGGGACCGATCGCATCAACCACTTCACCTCGGGCGTGAGCACGCACTACATCCACCGCCCACGTCCAACCATCTTCGGCACCCTCCAGGAACTCCGCGGCTGTTGCCAGGGTGCACACCTGCCCCGACGAATCGGTCCACTCCACGAGCGCTCGCACGGGGGGAGTCACGGATGCATCAGCAACCGCGCGCAGCGCCCGAGCGGCAGGTGAGGGTGCGGCATCGAGCTGCCACTTGATGACCACGCCATCACAGATCACCGAGTCATTGGTCTGATCCACGTCGATGGCCTTCACCGTTCGAGCACCCAATGCACCGCCAGGAAGCTCCACGCGAAAGGCACCGAAGTCACCGGCTCGCAATCGTGACGCCACTTCCGGTTGGCGGTTGAATTCGTTTCCCTTGATGGTTCCCGGGCACACGATGCGTCGATCCCCGAATTCGACGATCGCCAGCCACGAATCACCACCAAGCTCAAGTGCATCGAGAACTTCGGCCTCACCAATGAGCAGTTCGGCACGCGCCTGAGATCTCTGTGGCAGAAGCCGCGACGCCGGGGTGGCGGCAACGGCGGCCGCTAACCGCCCATCAACCATCGAATGCACAGGGACGATCCTCACGCAACCGAACGGCTACTGGCTCGCCACCCAATCTCGGCCCACCCGCTCGATCACGTCAGCACCGGCAATGAGGCCATCGCGCTCGCGAATTGCGGCCCCCATCGCGGCCATCCGATCACGTAACGCCTCATCGGCAAGCAATTCATCCAGTGCATCGTTCATCTCTTCTTCGGTGAAGGCATAGGTAGCCAAGCGGCGGCCAAAACCGAGTTCGTGCATGCGCTGGGCGTTGTCATATTGATCCCAGAACAGCGGCAGCAGGATCATCGGCTTGCCAAAGTGCAGGGACTCGGTGGTGGTGTTATTGCCACCGTGGGTGATGACGAGGTCCACCTGCGGAATGATCTTTGTTTGCGGAACAAATTCTGCACCCACCATGTTTGCCGCCAACTCGTACTCGGTGTGCTGCGGACCCTTAGACACGATGTAACGGTGCGGAGTCTTACCCAAGACCTCAACTAAGCGCTTCATCAGATCAACGTCTGCAGAGCCGAGCGAGCCCAGGGAAAGATAAATCAACGCACTGCCATCCGGGCGATCGGCAACCTCGGCAGGGATTGTGTAGTCACCATCGGTGGTACGCACCGAGGAATCCATCCGAGTCCAGGTGCCATCAAGCGGGCGGGCATCGGTGTAATCGGCTTCCTTCGGGTACACGTAGAGATTCGCCACATCCGAGGTGTGAATGAATTCCAAGTCAGGCAGTGGTGGTGCACCGGCCCCCACCACGAACTCGTTGAATGCCTCCCACATACCGCGGTGGGTGCGCTCATATTCCTCACGGAACGCCGCCCAATGCTCGGCGTCATCCTGGGCGTAGCCACTAAACACCGGTGCAACGCCATCGCCCTTGATCTCCAACGGATTGCACGAGACGATCCGCACGAAGGGAACACCCGCGGTATTCAGTGCCGGAAAACACACCACGTTGTCTTCAACGATCACATCCGGCTGAACCCGCT
>JBJOIE010000078.1:0-11490 GCA_046047295.1 Actinomycetota bacterium
CAATTCGAACCGCGCGTGCTTACACGAACCGCAAGGCGATCATCAAGCTCGAAGGTGGCTACCACGGCGGCTATGACGGCCTCGCTGTTTCGGTGAAGCCCGCGGTTTCCGAGGCTGGTCCCGAAGACGCACCCACCCCAGTGGTGCCCTTCGATGTGGAACCTGGTGTTGTTCACGTTGTTCCTTACAACAACCTCGAGCGTCTTGCAGTGGTGCTGAACGAGCACAGGGGTGAAATTGCCGCCGTGGTGATGGAGCCGGTGATGGAAAACATCTCCATCGTGCTGCCCGATGCGGGCTACCTCGCGGGAGTGCGCCAACTCTGTGATGAGCACGGCACCATGTTGATTTTCGATGAAGTGAAGACGGGTCTGACCGCCGGATACGCAGGCGCATCGCAGCGGCTGGGAGTTCGTCCAGACCTGGTGACTCTAGCCAAGAGCATCGGTGGCGGACTGCCACTTGCTGCATTTGGTGGCAAGGCTGAGGTCATGGAAACCGTGCATGACAACCGCATGCCGCACTTCGGCACCTACAACGGCAACCCGCTCACCATGGCAGCGGCTGCGGCTACCGATGAAGTGTGCACGCATGAAGCACTGCAGGCCGCCGAAGATATCAACGTTCACGCGTTAGCCGAAATCGACGCAATCATTCAGGAATACGAGCTCCCCGCGCATACTGTCGGTTTTGGTGTCAAGGGCGCGGTGACCTGGTCCCCATCAGCGGTGCGCACCTATCGCGACTACAAGCGCACCGATTTCGAAGCTGCTGAGTTGAGCTGGTTGTGGGGTGTGAATCGCGGGATCTTGACTCCGCCCGGTCTGGATGAGCAGTGGCTGGTGTCCTTGGCTCACACACCTGCCGATATGGCGCTCATGACTGGTGCGTTTGGCGAATTGGCTCAGGCGCTGCGCGCATAAGCCCCAACTTCACACGATGTCCGAAATGGCCCTTACTGCAGGGCCATTTCGCATTACAGTGCCTTTCGTCAAGGGGGTGAAGATGGAAACCTGGCGCGATCACAAGCGCTACCTGTGGCTCGTAGCGCTACTCATGCCCGTACTGCCTTTCCTTGCCATGGGGCTCTTCCACTTCACAGGTATGGCCGTGTGGCTGTGGCTCGGACCCCTGGTGATTCTGGGGCTCGTCCCGATTCTCGATCTCCTTGCCGGCCTTGACCGCGCCAATCCACCTGACGATGCGTTAGAGGCTCTAGAAAAAGATCGCTATTACCGCTGGATCACCTATCTCTTCCTGCCACTGCAATACGCGGGATTCATCACCGCATTGTGGTTCATTGCCAATGGCGGTCTCACCACTATGGAAAAGATCGGACTCGCTACCACAGTGGGTTTCATTGGTGGTTTGGGAATCAACACTGCTCACGAGCTTGGGCACAAGAAGGAAAGCCATGAGCGTTGGTTATCGAAGATCGCGCTCGCGCAAAGCTGCTACGGGCACTTCTATATCGAGCACAATCGCGGACATCACGTGCGTGTTGCCACGCCTGAGGATCCAGCAAGTAGCCGCGTAGGTGAAAGCTTCTACCGATTCTGGCCGCGCACTGTCTATGGGTCGCTCAAGAGTGCCTGGAATCTGGAACGTCAGCGCTACGCACGGCGCCATCAGCATCCATTCCGCATTGGCAATGACGTGCTCAATTCCTGGCTCATGACCTTTGTCTTGTGGGCCGTCATGATCCTGTGGCTCGGGGCTGGAATCATCCCGTTCTTATTAATCCAAGCATTAGTCGGCATCACTCTTCTGGAAGCAGTCAATTACCTGGAGCATTACGGCATGCTGCGCCAGAAAGTGATGCATGGAAACCGTGAGCGTTATGAGCAGATAGACCCGCGGCATAGTTGGAATTCGAACAACCTGACCACAAACGTGCTGCTCTACCACCTGCAGCGCCATAGTGATCATCACGCACGGCCCACCCGGCGCTACCAGGCTCTTCGCGACTATGAGGAATCACCTGTCCTACCTACGGGCTACGCAGGAATGATTCTTCTTGCACTGGTGCCCCCACTATGGAGCAAGGTGATGGATCCTCGCGTTGCGCAGCACTTCACAGGGAACTTGGCGCTCGCCAACATCGCCCCCCATGCACGAACACGAATCTTGCATCGTTGGGGGATGCGGAATGTGAGTTCGGCCGACCCTCGCAATGCCCTCCCGGCACACCTGCGCTCCGAGACTGCCAGCCAATGTGAATCAGCAGATTCATATATATGCCCGGGATGTGGCTACGTCTTCGCTGAATCGCGCGGCGATGCCCGGGAAGGATTTCCGGCGGGCACCGAGTGGAGAAACATCCCAGAGTCCTGGTGCTGCCCCGACTGTGGTGTGCGCGAAAAGTCGGATTTCCTCGCCGCAACCGAGTAGCACGTTCACCTCGCGCGAATTCCCACCCACCGTGTCAGGCTTCATTTCAAGGAGTTGACGCGTGTGGTCAAGTTAGTGAAGTAGCTCCAACACAAACAAGGAATCGGCGTGGGTCCCCGCCACATGGCGGGAACCCACGCATGTCACCTAGGAGAGGGTGAAGACCTGGGTGCGCTGGAATGGCAGAACATTCTTGCCACCATTGGAGGTGATGCGCACGGTGCACGTGCCGGTATCGGCGAGTGCGGTGATTTGGCCATCAGCCACCCGGCAGTTATCAGCAGAAACATCGGCAGTCAGGTCGTAGTTCAGCTTTACGGCGAAGGAAACGGGAGCATCCTTCTTCAATGCCACCTGCTTCTTGGGTCCGACCACCGTGCCATCCACGGTCACCGACGCCTTCTGGGCTGCGCGATCGCTCTTCACGGCGGCGAAGGTTGTGGGCCAGAACCGAAGGTAGGTGGGGTTTGCCGCTTCGCGGCCAGCGCCAAGCACGTACAGCCCGCAGGTGGTGGCCCGTGGGTTCGATTGTGGTGTGCGGCAATCCACCAGGGTGGGGGCACTTGCGCCGCCCTGCGGATTTGGATTGGTTCCGAAGAACTCGGCGTTTACCTTGATCGGAATCTGGAGGGTGTCACGCGCTGCGCCCGCCGGAATGTAGGCCAGTGCTCCGGTGCTGGGATCACATACCGTGGGAGCCGATCGAGGGTTCGATGGCACCTGACAGTGCAGCGCGTAGAGGCCTACCCCTGCCGGGAGATTCAGGGCGTTGATCGTCAGCTCGGACGTTGATGCCAGATTGGCGAGTGGCGCATTCGCGGGGATTCCCGAAACCGTTGCATTGAAAGCGCCCTCTGCGAATGCAGGCGCAGCAGAGACGGCCAGTGCAATAGCCGAGGCAACTGCAATACGTCGAATTTTCACTTGCGTGTTCTCCTTTGTTGTTGGGATCGTGCGTTATCTGAAACTGACAGGAACGAATACATCGAAGGAACGGTCGTTACTGCGAAGGTGATCAGCACGGCTAACCACAGCGCATCGAGTCGTGCGGCAATCGATGTCGCCGATCATCGAGGACATGCGAATGCGCGCTGTGAAGCTTCCGTTCTTTCCGTAAGGAATCGCGATTGCCTCCCCATAGGGCGGTGGATTCGAGGAAACCCACGCGGATGCTGACGAACTTCCGTCCATGTCCACACCCCCTCCGCAGGGAGTGGGCTGCTGTCCCTTCGGTGGAATGACGCACAGCGCAACGTAGATACCTACGCGCGGATCGAAGTTCTTTCCGCGGACGGTGATCGTCTGACCGGAGGGATTGAGATTGCGCGCTTTGTTGACCGTGAGGGTTTGTCCATTCGCATTCTTCGAACTCGTTGCGGCTTGCGCGGGTGTAACCCCACCAATAGCGATCAGCAGGGCTAGGCCCAGGATCGCCAAGGAACGTGAACTGCGCATGACATATGACCATACGGCCGGGAACTTGATGCTCATACAGACGGAGCGTCGGATTGTTACCGACACTGCATCGGGAAAACAGCATCTCCGCGCATGCGTGATAATCGTCAAATGCATGTGAGGAGGGTTGCGAGTAGCTTCGTGGTGGGCGCAGCACTCATGCTCACTGCATGCGCAGACACGGGTTCTCCGTCGCAGGTTTCCAGTGAACCACCCCCGTCGAATTCCGCACGGCCAATAGTCATTACTGCTGATGATCTTGGACCAATTCCTCAATTGGCCACAACGACTGATGTCAGTGCTCCGCAGCGGATTGTGAGTTTGGCCACGGGCATCGGTGAGACCCTCGTGTCTCTCGGTGCAGGTGAGCGTGTGGTGGGCCGCGATGAAGCCAGCGCTGTGGCAGAGCTGGTTGATGTTCCGGTGGTCACCGAGGCACATAGTGCGTCCGCTGAGAGAGTTCTCGCCCTCGATCCGGACTTGGTGTTGATCGACGCAGCTTCGGGACCTCCGGAGGTGATTGACCAGATTCGAAGTGCGGGTATCACGGTTCGCGAGATCCCACAGGCGTGGACGCTCGAGGATCTCAATCCGAGAACTGCGGCGGTGGCCGACGCCATCGGGGCCGATACCCCGGCACTCGTGGAATCCCTGCCGGAGGGTGAAGCAGCAGCGGATGTGGAACGTCCATCGGTCGCATTTCTCTACCTTCGCGGTACGTCCGCGATCTATCTTCTAGGCGGGGAGGGCTCGGGGGCCGATGCGCTCATTGAAGCCGCGGGCGGACGTGACGTGGGAACGGACCTTGGTTTACCAGCCTTCACCCCACTGACCGCGGAATCGCTGATTGGTGCCAATCCAGATGTGCTCGTGGTCATGACTCAAGGCTTGGAATCCGTGGGTGGCTTAGAGGGATTACTTGCCCTGCCCGGTGTCGAGAGCACCAACGCTGCCCGTGATCGTGCGGTCATCGCAGTTGATGACAACGTGCTCCTGTCCTTCGGCCCACGCACACCACAACTTATTAGCGAGTTGAGCTCCGCGATCACTCGCGTGACCGACCGCGAGCCGGTATGACCGTCACGCCGCGGTCCGTGGTGGTCCCTATCGTCCTGGCGATTGTCCTCATCGTGATTTCAGGTGCGGCACTCTTCGTCGGAGCAGCGGATTCATCACAGGCCGTCATCATGGATGTCCGGCTGCCCCGCGTCATCGTGGGGATCACGTTGGGTGCCGCACTAGCTGTTGCCGGTGCCGTGATGCAGGGCTCATTACAGAACCCACTCGCGGATCCCAGCATCATCGGCGTATCGGCTTCCGCCGCGGTGGGTGCGGTCATCGGGCTCGCCGTTGGTGGATCGTCTCCATGGCTCGCCGCACTTGCCGCGATTGTCACTGCTGGAGTGGCTGCGGGTGTGATTCTGCTTGCCGGGGGAGGCAACGGCCGTATCCAGACGGTGACAGTGCTGCTTGCTGGGATAGCCGTCGGAGCCTTTGCCGGCGCTGTCCTTGCCGTCCTCGTGACGGCCCTCGGTAACCCCGGGATGCGTTCACTTACTTTCTGGCTCACCGGATCCCTAGCCCTCAGCACGTGGGGCAACGTGTGGCCACTCGTCCTGGCAACGCTTTTGGGGATCGTCCTGGCGGTAATGATCGCTCGATCACTTGATGTCTTGTCCCTCGGTGATCGCGCAGCGGCATCAGCCGGAGTTGCCGTAACGCGAGTGCGCACTACAGCCATGATCGTGGTGGTTCTGCTCATAGGGCCGGCAGTAGCGATCACAGGCGTGATCGCATTTGTGGGACTCGTTGTTCCTCACGCGCTTCGGCTTGTGATTGGTCCTTCGCATCGATTGCTGATCCCGGCAAGTGCGCTGGCGGGTGCAGCCCTCATCGTTCTTGCGGATACCGCTGCTCGAACCATTGCTAACCCGGTGGAATTGCCACTGGGAGCGATCACTGCTGCGGTAGGAGCACCGATCTTTTTCGTGCTGCTGCTCACCACTCGCAGGCAACAGGGCGGGTGGGGCTAATGACCTCAGCGGCATGTGTACTCGTGGACACCGCGGTTTCTTCGCGCGGTCAGATCAGGTTGCGCCCAACATCGCTCACCATCGAGGCGAACACCATCACGGGGATCATCGGTGCAAATGGCTCCGGTAAATCAACGCTGCTCAGTGTCTTGGCCGGTCAATTGATACCCACGCAAGGGGCAGTGCATCTCAACGGGCATGAACTCTCTGCTCTCAAGGAGACAGAACGCGCGCAGCAGCGAGCACTTCTCGGGCAGCACGTATCCGCGACCTTCGCGTTTCCGGTGCGCGAAGTGGTGAGCTGGGGACGTTTCTGTTGGGCCCGCACGGAGCAGCGCAATCGTGACTTAGAGGTAGTGCAGACCGCAATTGAGCGCTACAACCTCCAACACCTGGTGGATCGCCCGATCACCGAACTCTCATCCGGTGAACAAACCCGCGTTCACCTCGCTCGCGTTATGGCCCAGCAGGCACCCGTGATCATGCTGGACGAGCCCGATGCGGATCTCGACCTCAAGGCGCGCCTTGCTTTCTACGATTCCCTGCGCGAGTTCCGAGATCGTGGCGCAACTGTTGTGATGATCACCCACGATCTTGGCGTGCTGAACCGACTGTGCGATTCCGTCATAGGCATGCGCGATGGTGGTATTGCTTTCCATGGTGGCGAAGTCACACCAGAGGTGATTGTGGACCTCTTCGGTGTCACGCGTTCGGAAGCGGAGCACGAATTAGGCCTCCTGTGAGACCCCATTAAGCCCTTGGGTTATCGGCCTCCGGGGACCACTGGATCAACACGCGACCATCCTGCACTTTCGTGGGGAAGGTTGCGAGAGGCTCAATCACTGGCGCACCGAGAGCTGCGCCAGTCCGGTAATCAAATCTGCCGTTGTGTTTCGGGCATTCGATAACGCTGCCCATCACCAGCCCATCGCAGAGCAATTGGTTCCTATGCGTGCACATTCCTGCCGTTGCGAAGAACTCACCCTCGGGGGAGCGGTAGATCGCAAAGCTCGTTCCCTCGTACTCAATGCCTATAACGTCTTCAAGCTCCACATCATCGACCCCGCAGACATCGATCCATTCAGACATGTGTCACCTCAGCTGGCATCTGTGCGCAGGAGTGCTGGTTCGAAGTACGGGGCCGCCCCTGGTGGAAGTTCTCTGCGGATGTAATAGGTCGGATCCTTCAATTGCTTCAGCACTGCCGGGATGATCTCTCGGTACGCGGCGAGGATTGAGGGGTAGGGCGCTGGGAGATCGTGCTTGATCTCCTCGTGCAGTGCGGGAAGCTGGTGAAAGGGCACCATGGGAAAGAGGTGGTGCTCGATGTGGTAATTCATGTTCCAATACATGAATCGGTTGAACCAACACATCTTCACGGTCCGGGTATTCAAACGGTGATCGAGAACGTTTTCGCCTAGGCCGGTGTGCTGTGTGAGCGCGTAGGTCATCAAGAGGAAAGAACCATAAATCCGCGGGCCACCGATCAACAGGAACGGAAGGATCGAGCCGGTTGCCACGCAGGCGATGATCATCGCTGCGTAGATCACCACCCATATGCGCGCCGTTCGTGGAATCTTGTACCACTCTGATTCGGGGACGATGATCCTTTCATCAACACTTATATGGCCCGCAGCATGCTTGATCATCAGCCACGCACTCTGTGGCATGTCAACGAGGCTGAAGAAGTTCAGCAGGATCCGTGCCAAACGGGCCGGGCGCATGGCCACGATCTCGGGATCACGTCCCACGATGATCGTGTCCGAATGGTGGCGGGTATGGCTCCACTTCCAAAGCGTGGGATCACGCATGAGCATGAATGAAGCCAATTGATAGACGGCCGTATTCATCCACCGAGTCTTGAAGGCGGTTCCATGGCCGGATTCATGCCAGCGTGAATCACTTGCCGATGCATACAGAGGGCCATAGATGAGAAGGAAGGGAAGTGTCCACCAGGTGCCCCAGGTGAGGATCACGCCAACCCCGCTGATGATCAACCCGCCCAACCACAGGCCCGTGTAGACCATGGCGGGACCATCGTTGCGTTGCATTAATTGCTTCATCCGCTGGCGCGGCACTTGGGGATGGAACCACTCTGCGTCAGCTAACCCAATCTCAACCGCTCGCTGCGCCGATTCACTCGTCAGCTGGTACTCCAGCAGGCGCTCCCGGCTCATGGTGGTAGTTCCTCCCGGTGAGCGGTGGTAAGCAAGCAGTATTGCACGCAGGAATGCTTTGGGGTGCTGTTTCCGTCTCTAGGTGCACCCGATGCACCTGGTGATCCTCAGGGGAATATTCGGAGCGGGTGACGGGAATCGAACCCGCGCTGTCAGCTTGGGAAGCTGATGTTCTGCCATTGAACTACACCCGCATGCAGAGCGAATCTGCGGTTGCAGAGTCTAGCGAGGAGTGGATTCCTGCAACATCAGTCCTAGTGAATCGAAGCGTTCCATGTTGCGCGAATAGTCCGAAAGGGCATTGAGGCGCTCGAGGAAACTCAGGTGGGGTTCGAGGATGGTGCGCGCTTGGAGCAGTTGGGTCTCAGCGGATGCGGTGGCCGATGCATGGAGCCGCTGGGCTCGTAACCAATCGGAGCGCTTACCCGAGCGTTCCGCCCGGCGTATCTGGCTGAGAAGTTGAGTGAGTTGCCGAGTGCCCTGGTTGCTGATCGCACTCAGTTGGGAGCGCTCATCGGCGGATAAGCGCTTTCCGTAGGCGAACTCATACTCCTGACTCAGGGTGGTGACCTCGCTGCGTAGTTCACGTGCCGCATCGACGGCAGGTCCCGCAGAGGCTGGCCCCGCGAGGGTGATCGCCACAGCCACGCTCACCAGGGCGGCGACAGCGGTTCGAGTGACATGCGCCATGGCGCTCTGACGTCTCGTGCAACACCCGCGTTCCACTCGTAGGCTGGGGGTGTGGAGCAGCGCAATGTCTATGGCGAGGCCCTTGAGGTCTGCAGCATCGAACCGCTCACCGGGTTCTACCGCGATGGTTACTGCAATACCGGACCAGAGGATCAAGGCTCACATACCGTATGCGCGGTGGTGACCGAAGAATTCCTTGAGCACCAAAAGCTGGTGGGTAATGACCTATCCACTCCCGTCCCGTTCCTCGGATTCCCAGGGCTCAAGCCCGGTGATCGGTGGGGAGTGTGCGCGTCACGGTGGTTGCAATCCTTCGAAGCTGGAATCAAGGCACCTGTGGTTCTTGCCGCTACCAATGAAGCCGCTCTTGAGCACGTGCCACTGGATGCGTTAGAGGAATGCTCCGCTGATGTGCCTGATGATCTATCAGGTTTGCTCGACTAACGCACAGCGAACACCGCGGCGCGTAGTTCAGCGCGCGCTTTCCGTGACCATCGGCCTCGGCGGGCGCGGTAGACCAATGCCCGTCCGAGGAAGTAGCTTGCTGGGTAGGCAATCACCTACGTGAGTGCGAAAAGCCAGCCACTCCACGTTCCAGAGCCCACGATCCCGGACGTCACCGTAGGGACGATCAGAAATGCCCACGCACCGTGCTGCGGGGGCACTTCGAGTCTTTTCACCGGATCAATCTAAGGGCGGCGGAGATCTCCGATAGCCTTCACCGGTGCTGCTGAGTGATCGCGATTTGCTGGCCGAAATCGAATCTGGGCGTGTGGGGGTAGACCCGTTCCATCAGGAGATGGTGCAGCCCTCGAGCATCGACGTGCGTCTCGATCGGTGGTTCCGCACCTTCGAGAACCACAGGTATCCGCACATCGATCCGAGCGTGGAGCAGCCCGATCTCACACGGTTGGTGGAGCCGGAAGGCGATGAGCCATTCATCCTGCATCCTGGCGAATTCGTACTCGGTTCCACCTACGAAGTTGTGACTTTGCCCGATGACATTGCCGGCCGACTAGAAGGTAAGAGTTCCCTCGGTCGCCTCGGCCTACTCACACACTCCACCGCCGGATTTATCGATCCTGGCTTCTCCGGTCACGTGACGCTGGAGTTGTCCAACGTGGCCACCTTGCCTATCAAGCTCTATCCCGGAATGAAAATTGGGCAGTTGTGTTTGTTCCGGCTTTCCAGCCCGGCGATGCATCCCTACGGTTCAGAGAAGTACGGATCGCGTTACCAAGGTCAGCGCGGTCCTACCCCATCGCGTTCCTACGCGAACTTCCACCGCACCCAGGTGAAGTAGCCGTGGCGATGCCGCCTGACTCCGAGTTGGAGATCTTCAACTACGCGGAGTTTGGTGAAGGTATTCGTTTTTTGGGGCAGAAACTGGTTGATGACCATTGGATTCCTGACACGGTTTTAGGTGTGGTGCGCGGTGGCCTTTTCGTGGCTGCGGGAATTGCTTATGCGCTCGATCTGAAAGACGTGCGTCACGTGAACGTGGAGTTCTATACCGATGCAGGTGTCACGCTTCCAGAGCCAGTGCTCGTTGGACAGGAACCATACTTATCTGATCTCGGTGGCAAGAGGGTTTTGGTTGCTGATGATGTTGCAGATACCGGAGCAACATTGCATTTCGTTCGCCAACTCCTACCCGAAGACGCTGACGTGCGGGTGGCAGTTTTGTATTCGAAGCCCGCGACCACGACCTACGCACCGGATATTGCGTGGCGTACCACTGATCGTTGGATTAGATTCCCATGGATACAAGTGCCGCCGATTCGGGTGCAGGAGCTAGGACGTTCCTCCGTGTGATCAGGAGGCCGGCGCCAGGTCAAATGCGTGGCTAATCGCAGCGGCGAGTTCAATCTCCTGTTGAGGAGTGAGGAAACCAACTTCGCGACCGAGTGCAGCCTTGGGAATAGTGGTGATGTTGTCGCAATTGATCACGCTCGGGCTGTCAATTCCGTTGATCTGGCTCAAGAGTACTTCCGTATCGATCCCGCGAATCCGACGTGCGATGGGCGCAACGGTCACATAGGTGAGAAGCGGTAGCAGCGGCTCACGCGTCAGTAAGACAACAGGCCGGGTCCTGTCCATCTGGGCAAGATAGATCGGACGCATCAATCATCCGTCGTGAAATTACTTTGGGCCCACTTGTGCATAGGGTCGAATTCGTCATCGGGCGGTTGAGTTGCTCGAAGCGCAACCTCACGGGCGTAGGCGTGCTGACGAAGTTCGCCACGCAGTGCCGCCTCGACTACGGAGGCTCGGCTGGGAGCTTCCCCCGATGCCACGAGGGCGTCGAGCTCGTGAACCATGTGATCAGGTAGCCGAACGGCTATCTGGATGGACATGCCAAGAGTATGCCGAAATGGTATGCATATTGGTATGCAGCACTACGAGTAGTGAGCCAGTACCTCGTGGCAGAGCGCGTGATCCTCCACTTGAGGTAGGCCGGAAACCACAAGCAGGCCGCGGAAGGTCAACGTCGAATCACGAAGGCATACCGCTCCGCCGGCGGGAACCCAGTGATCCACGGTTCCCCCGTGAACGGCATGAAAGTCCTCGCCTGCTGCACGGTGTTCGGCCTGAATCAGGAGAGTGGATTGATGGAAGGTTTCGGCGACGCGAATCTTCTTCATCATCCAGAAGTCATTGGCCGGCGTGCTGCCGTCAAGCGCTATTTGGAAAACGGTTCGGCCAGTGAGACGCACGGTGATGGCGATCGGTAAGCCGCGTTC
>JBJOIE010000079.1:0-3187 GCA_046047295.1 Actinomycetota bacterium
AGAGCGTTGCGAGCCGGGGTGTCGATCGGGCCCATGAAGCCGCTACCGGCTTGCACGATGCCCAGCACCAACGGATCGCCCGAAGCCTCGGCTGCTGTTTCCTCAGCGGCAGATTCCTCAACCACAACCTCTTCGGTTGCGGTTTCCTCGGTTGCGGTTTCCTCGGTTGCAGTATCCGAGCTCGACACGCAGCCGGCTAATACGAGCGATGCAGCACCAGCTGCTACCGCGAGTTTCATGAGACCAGGCCTCATGCAGCCTCCCTTGTCCTCGGGGAATGACCCCAATTTTCCGACCGCCACTTCGACGGCATATCGCTAGTCTTACATTTGATCAAGAAATAGGCAATGGACTTGCCGATTTGTTACACAGTGTTGATAAATCGCCCCCGGCACGCTCAGGTCGCGAGTGGCGCGAGTGGCGCGAGCATGATGGGCTCCCCCGGGACACCCTGCTCGGCGGCCAATTGTTCTGCAGAGAGATCCACGGAGTGCTGGAGGTGGGCACTCAGCGCGGCAACGGCTCGTTCGGCCTCCCCCGCCATCACGGCGGCGAGGATCTCTCGGTGCTCAGCCGTTCGATCCCCCGCCGTTTCGGCCAGGCGCAGCGCGGCCACCCGATACCGCTCGGAATTTCTCCAGCCCGGCAGGATTGAACGCACCAGCCAGGCTCTCCGCGAGGCCTCATATAGGGCAAAGTGGAAACGCTCGTGGGCATCCCGCGCGGCCACCAGATCCCCCGATGCCAGGGCTGCCTCCTGCTGGGCAAGCGCTGCTGCCGCCACCGCCTTGTCTTGCTCAGTAAAACGCCGGGCTGCCTCACGAATGGCCGTGGTCTCCAAAACGATTCGGCTGAAATAGGTGTCTTCAAGATCCTCGCGGGATTTCATCCGCACCCGAGCCCCACGCCGAGGCTCCATCTCCACGATGTCCATCGCGGCAAGCTGCCGGATTGCTTCTCGCACCGGCATCATGCTCATACCCAATTGACTGGAAATCTCCTGCAGTCGCAAGGGGGTGCCCGGTGCTATCCGGCCGTCCACGATCGCATCGAGGATGAGCCGGGTGGCCACCTCTGAGGCGGTCTCTACCTTGACGTCGTCAAACACCCCTGGAATTTATCAAAGATCGAATGTAAGAAGCCTCTTTTTGCTACTCCACCTTCTCCGAGACCCGATAAACGACGTCAGATTCCAGCGCCGAGCGCAGGTCCGGGGGCCAGGGGGTGCCACCCTCCGTGGTCCCAGCTACGTGCACCACCACGTAGGAGGCGCTGATGACCTCAGCACCCTCCCGCCGCACGTGCATGGCAAATCGGCAGGAAGAGCTCCCCACAGACACCACGCCGAGCTCAACTTCGATGAGTTGGCCGAAGTAGAGGCGATCGCGATAGTCGATGTCAATGTGAACCCGGGGTACGCGATCGATGAACTCGGCTGAGAAACCCAAGCACCTATATAAGGCGTGCTCACTTTCCTCGAGCCACCGGAACGCCGCGGCGAAGTGATTGTGTCCGGCCGCATCGGTTTCACCCCATGCCACGTACCGTTGCACGATCACCCGTGCCCCGGTTATTACCGCGGGATCGTCCTGGGCCATGCGAACCCACCCTTCATCGACGGTGCATACCGACCCAATCTAGACGGTGACGCGATTAGGCTCTGATCATGATCACCGCACTGTGCTTCATCCAGGTTGAACCCAGCGCCATTAATTCCGCCGGAAGTTCCATCGCGGATATCCCGGGTGTGCGTGCTGCCTATTCCGTCACCGGTGAGATAGATCTCATTGCACTGATCGAAGTCAAGGATCATGAGGGTGTGGCAACGGTAGTTACGGATGGCATCAGCAAGGTTCCAGGAGTACTGAGCACGCAAACCCATATCTCGTTCCGTACGTACTCACCCGCTGACATTGACGCGGGCTTCAGTATCGGCATGGACTCCTGACGGCCTAATCTTCGCCTTCATTGTTCGGGGCTGGGGTGCCATCCGGGTAGTACGCAGCTGCTGCGGAACCTTCCGGACGAAAGACACCCAATACCCACAGATCCTCAACATTCGGATTTTCGAGTGCGTGCAAAAAGCGCGGTGCTACGTGAAATGCGCTGCCCACGCGAAGGGGCTGCTCCAAGCCTCGAGCGCGTAACGTTCCCGATCCAGAGACGATTACGCAGATCTCGTCGTAGAGGTGGTAATGCTCCGGTGCGCCAGAGGTAGGGATGAATCCAACGAACATCGTGGCCCCTCGCGAACCTCGGTTGCGGTCGAAAAGGACTTCAAATTGCCGATCGCCAGTTGCAGCGTTCGATGCTTGCTCTCCCAAACGTGCCACGTCTATCACCTGCGAAATCGGCACTGCCAAACGTTGTGCCCATGGAGTTACCGGAGCCGGAACCTCGAACACCAAGATGACAAGTTCATCAGCATCCTCAAGCCACCATTCGTTGCCAGCATGCACTTGGAACGCGTGCTGCTCGGCAAGCGCATGCTTTCTGTCCCCCACGCATAACACTCCTGTCCCGGTGAGGACATAACCCAGGGTGTCAGCCTCGTCAGACCGTCGACGGTCGCAGCTCCCCGTGATCTTGAGGGCATCGAGCGTCATCGGCTCGGCAAAGAAATCAGGACGGACCAGCGGCTGCAGCACGAAATCAGTCGATTCCCGTGCAGCCGGAGTCTCGTCCCACTGCATGACTATTCCTGGTTGCATGAGGACATGGTAAGCAACTCGCTCTAGCATGTCCTTATGAGCAAACATGTGGGAAGCGCGCAGTGGCGTGGGTCTGTCCCGGCAGGAACCGGACATATGCAACTCGGCAAGGCTGGTCCCGTCATTGGATACACGCTTAACGCCCGAGTTGAGGAGGAGGCGGGAACCAATCCCGAACAGATGATCGCGGCCGCACACGCGGGATGCTTTTCCATGGCACTCACGAGCATCCTTGAAGAAGCTGGCATCGACGCCTCATCGGTTCAGATTGACACCACTGCAGTGGCCCACCTTGTTCAGAAGGCCGATGGATTTTGGATCGATCGAATTGACTTGACCACCCGTGGAGTTGTGCCCGGCATGGATGAGAGCACGTTCATTGAGTCGGCCGAAAAAGCCAAGTCGACGTGCCCAGTGTCAAAGTTGTACTCCTCCGCTGAAATCAGCCTAGATGCGGCGCTCGCCTAAGCAAGTAG
>JBJOIE010000080.1:0-3146 GCA_046047295.1 Actinomycetota bacterium
GAGGGTGTCTCAGAGAGGCCCTAGAGAGCAGAGCGAGCACGCAATCGAGCGTTGCGCCGCTTAAGGGCTCGGCGCTCATCTTCGCTGAGTCCGCCCCACACTCCACTGTCCTGGCCGGATTCAAGGGCCCAGCGGAGGCACTCGTCAACCACGGGGCAGCGACGGCACACGGCTTTGGCCTCCTCGATTTGAACAAGGGCCGGACCGGTATTGCCGATTGGGAAGAACAACTCAGGATCTTCGTCACGGCAGGCAGCCTCATGGCGCCAATCCATGGCTAATCACTCCAGACTCAGCTGTGCGTAGGGTTCGCCTCCGCGTGGTCGCCCGTGGCCACCTACCCGTTCATGGGGCACCCGGAGGATCGCTCGCGGCCAGCCCCGGAGGAAGTTAGTAGGCAGTTCCGGGCGAATTGCAGCCTTAAGGGTGGCAGGTTGTACCCATTTTCACAAGCCTATTCGGAGAGAACTTCACCCCAGCCTTGTCAGGTGCGTCACAATTTGCCCTAAATGCACGATTTGCGGCTTCTACTTCACTCGGGGAGTATCTGCAACCACCCTGATTGCACCCGCTACTCCCCGGAATGCCACGCGCTCCACCAGGCCGATGGCTTCGCCATCCACCTGCATGGGAATGGGTACGTCGGTTTCCGCGGTGAATTCCATTTGATCATGCCAAGCCAAGAGGTCGCGGCCGGTTGGTTGACCGCCCGTGCGCAGCACCATGCGCTGGGCGGCACGAGCGGTGACCACGGGTCCTAGGGAGCGCAGGGCAAAGACGTCTAGAGCGGTGTCAAATGAGGCTTGGGGCATGGGGTCGATGGGCCACGGTCCGAAGTACGTCCACGGCGCGGTGTTCTGAACCAGGCAGAGCAGCACCCGATCCACTTTGGGTAGCCCTGGCCGCAACAGGTTGATCGCCGGATGCTCGCGATCGGCGCCGGTGAGGTATTCCTTGATGGTTGTGGTCAGATACCGCGCGGGTGTTGCGGTGTGGCCTTGGGCTCGTTGTTGATCCATCGCATCGATGATGCGAGCATCGAGTCCAAGTCCGGCATTTGCCGTGAACCACCGCTCATGAGTGGTGCCCTCACGGGTGATTACCGTGTGACCGAGTCCGATGGTGCGAATCGCTTCCCGGCGCAACGCGCTCATCACGTATCCCGTGGCCTCCACGGGTTCAGCGGGAATACCCAGGGCCCGAGCGAAGACGTTCGCACTACCCCCGGGGAGCGTGGCCAGGATTGGCACCCGGCCTTCATCGCCAGCGAGGAGCAATCCGTTCACCACTTCATTGACGAGGCCGTCGCCACCGAGTGTCATCACCAAGTCCAGTTCCCGGGCGCGGGCTTCCCTGGCGATGCTCAGTGCATGGCCGCGGTGGGTGGTGAAGGTAACGGAGAGGTCTGCTTCGTGGGAGGCAGCCTGAACAATCACATCTGTTACGTAGGGAGATGTAGTGGTGGCGTGGGGATTGACGATGAGTACCCCGCGCATACGCGCCAGGGTAGTTACCCGCCCTAGGCTCGGCACATGCGCTACCCCACAGTGTTGGCCCTCGCCGTGATCGCCGGGCTGCAGGGAATCGCGGTGATCGCGTACGCCGTGGCGAACATCATTTGGCTCGTGGGGGCTTGGGGTGAACCGGGGGTGAGTGCCCTGACCTTGTCGGTGCAAGTACTCGTGATCGCGGCGGTGGGCGTGGGTCTGGGCTTGATTGCGCGGGGCTTCGTGAAGGCCGCCAGGTGGGCCCGCGCGCCCTTCGTAGTGGCTCAGCTGCTTGCAGTTGTGGTGGCTCTGCCCTTCGCTCTCACGGCGGGTGGGGCGCAGGCGTGGTCTGGACTCATCATCGCTTCCGCGATCCTTGGCCTGCTGCTGGTGTTCTTGCCCGGTACTACACGTGCATTGAACGGCGATCCCGCTAACTGAGCAGGTAATCCTCACCGAGCACGTCTTTCAACGCTGTGAGTGCGCTGCGTTGGAGGCGAGAGACCGTCATCTGCGTGCAGCCAAGGTCTTGTGCCACATCGGCCTGGGTCCGCCCATTCAAGAAACGTTGCACGATCACATAGCGCTGATCAGGCTTGAGGTGGGAGAGCGCGTCGGCGAGTGCGCTCCGGTCTTCCACCAGGGTGAATTCCGCTTGTGATGAGGTGCTGGCCAGTGGTAGTTCGGTATCGAGGGCATCGGGCTCCCAGGCGTATGCCGACTCGAGGGCTTCGAGGACCTCAGTGGTCTCCAGCCCGGTCAGCGCCGATAACTCGTCAATGGTGGGGGACCTACCGTGCTCATCAGTGAACCCTTCTGCGGCTCGAAGGACCCGTGCACGGTTTTGCTGGGCATCGCGCGGGATGCGAATAATCGTGGATCTATCGCGTAAGTAATGGCGAATAGCACCCGAAATGCTCGGAGTGGCATAGGTCGAGAAGGCATTGCCAGTGGATGGATCGAAGCGATCAATCGTTCCGATCATTCCTTCGATACCGACCTGGGTCAGCTCTTCCCTTGGGATGCCCCGGCCCTGATACGGACGGGCGATGTAGTTCACCAGGGGGATGTGCATCAAGACGAGTTCGTCGCGCGCCGCCTGGTGCTCGGCATCCGAGCGCTGTGGATCGCGTAGGACGGCAAATAGCGCGTCCTCAGCCGCGCGTCTTTCCTCCCCGTCCACGATGAGCGCCTGTGACCTAGGAGCCGTTGTGTACGGCAACCTCGTGTGCGAGCACACTCAGCGAGATGGTGCTGTTCTCCAATTCCGCGGTGAATGCCACTTCCTGGCAGATGCCTTGGAGCACCATCCACGCCAAGCTTTCTGCTGAAGGCGCTGGAATCGCGGGGCGCACGCCCACCCGTGCGCGCAGAGATTTCTCGCTCACGTCTAGGGCGCAACGAATGGAGGATTCTCCGGCTGAGGCGAGCATCGCGATGGTGAGTGCTTCATTGACCGCGAGTTTTGCGTCTTCGAGTTGGTTCACGCTGAAGCCGGCCCTCGCGCACATAGATGCAACGAGGGCGCGGACATCAGCAAGGCAGTGCACATCATTACGAAGTGCAAGCGTGATGTGGGATTCCACAATCAGGCCTTCTTCGTCTCCCAGAAGATCTCAGCAATTTCATCGATCTTTGCGAGCAGCTGGTCAGCCACAG
>JBJOIE010000081.1:0-4085 GCA_046047295.1 Actinomycetota bacterium
GCGAGAACCTCGCCCACGTATCTGTGATGGCGCTGTCCTTCGTGGCGCAATCGGCACGCGGAATTGGCAAACCGATGATTCCGCAATCAGAGATTGATCAGGCGAGCACGGTTGTTGAGCGATTCATGAGGCGTTGGCGCGGTGAGCCGGATCCCAAACACGTACAAGCGGTTGATGCGTATTTTGTCTCGGCAGCGGAACATGGAATGAATGCCTCCACGTTCACCGCCCGCGTCATTGCTTCGACCGGCGCAGATGTTGCCGCATCCATCTCCGGCGCCATCGGCGCGATGTCCGGGCCACTGCATGGTGGTGCACCTTCACGCGTACTGGGCATGATCGAAGAGATCGAACGCACCGGCGATGCCGCAGGCTACGTGCGAGGCGTGCTGGATCGTGGCGAGCGGCTGATGGGATTTGGCCACCGCGTCTATCGCGCTGAGGATCCCCGGGCGCGTGTACTTCGCCGCACCGCGAAGGAACTCGGCGCACCACGGTATGAAGTGGCGGCAGCCTTAGAGCAGGCCGCGCTCAATGAACTGCGCGCTCGGCGTCCGGATCGGGTGCTCGAAACCAATGTGGAGTTCTGGGCGGCAATCGTGCTGGACTTTGCTGAGGTCCCGGCAAATATGTTCACCTCGATGTTCACGTGTGCGCGCTTGGCCGGCTGGAGTGCGCACATCCTGGAGCAGAAGCGCACCGGGCGCCTGGTGCGCCCGTCGGCTCGATACGTGGGTCCGCGCCCGCGAACCCCCGAGCAAGTTCCCGGTTGGGATGCCGAGATGGTGGCGCCCTCCGGATACCATCCGCAGTCTCGCTAGCAATCAACTCGAAGGATCTGGAAAGGCACCATGTCTGAGGACATTCGTATCCCCGCTGAACTTCTTCCCGCCGACGGCCGTTTCGGTGCAGGCCCCTCCAAGGTGCGCCAGCCGCAGATGGAGGCCCTGGGCAAGGTGTGGCAGAGCTACATGGGCACTTCCCACCGCCAGAAGACGGTGAAATCGCAGGTGGGTCGGCTGCGCTCAGGCCTGAGCAATCTGTTCGGTCTTCCCGAGGGATATGAAGTGGTGCTGGGTAATGGTGGCTCGACCGCTTTCTGGGATGCCGCAGCGTTCGGCCTCATCCGCGATAAGGCCCAATTCCTCTCCTTCGGTGAGTTCGGTGCGAAGTTCGCCTCGGGAGCGAAGAAGGCCCCCCACCTCGGTGCACCCGATATCCGCGTGGCCGATCCAGGTTCAGCACCTACCTTCGAAGCGGTTGCCGGCATCGACGCCTATTGCAGCCCACACAATGAAACGTCTACGGGTGTGGCCATTACGCCGCAGCGAGTTGCCGGTGCTGATTCCGATGCGCTGATGATCTTCGATGCCACTTCCGGCGCCGGCGGCCTCGCCGTAAACCCCACAGAATTCGACGTGTACTACTTCGCCCCCCAAAAGAGTTTCGGCTCTGATGGTGGCCTGTGGTTCGCGCTCATGTCACCTGCGGCGATTGAGCGGGTGGCCGCGATCAAGGAGTCTGGCCGTTGGATTCCCGATTTCCTCGATCTGCAGACCGCCGTTGATAACTCACGCCTCGATCAGACCTATAACACCCCCGCATTGGCCACCATCTTCTTGATGGCCGAGCAGGTGGATTGGTTCAACGCCAATGGGGGCCTGAGCTGGTGCGTGGAGCGTACAAATACTTCATCGGGACTGCTCTATTCCTGGGCTGAGAATTCCAGCGTTGCCACTCCCTTCGTCACCGATCCCGCTTTGCGTTCCAAGGTTGTGGCAACCATTGATATCGATGATTCAATCGACGCCACGCTGATCACCAAGGCGCTGCGCGCCAATGGGATCGTGGATACCGAGCCGTACCGCAAGTTGGGTCGCAATCAACTTCGCATCGCAGTATTTCCCTCTGTGGAGCCTGAGGACGTAAAGAAGCTCATCGCGAGCATCGATTACGTCATCTCGTCACTTACGTGACAGCGGGGGTTGTTCGTCCGCAGAAGCCAGTTCGTGATCGACCCACCTGGATCAGTTACATACAGATTTCACTCTTCGCGTTTTTCCTGTACGGCTTCGGTGCTACGCAAGCACTCCTGCGTGACGAGCAAGGAACGTCCCGCACCCTTTCGGGACTGCACGCAACCTCATTTGCGATAGCCGCAGTTATTGCCGCCCTCCTGCTACCCAAAGCCATCCACCGCTGGGGGCGCAGCAAGGTACTGCGCTACGGAGTTATCGGAATGTGCATCGGGCTGGGTGTCTACACGTGGCCAGGTGCAGGACTGCCCGTTTCCCTTTCGGGAGTTTTCATCATTTCCGGTTTCGGTGCGGCAATCATCATTACGAGTAACGCGTTCTTCCTTGATTATCAAAAGGGTGCCGGCCCAGCAACGCTCACCGAAGGAAATGCTATCGCCGCCACCTTCGGTTTCATCTCACCACTGGTGATCGGAATCGGTACGGCCACATTCCTGGGTTGGCGTACCGGCCTCTGGGCACTGATCGTGGCCCTCATCGTGTCCGAGATCTTGCGCGGTCGCTATGCGAGTGCATACGGAGAGCCCGGACTCGTGCGAAGGCGTGAGGAGCACCACGGGCCACTGCCCTTCTCGTACTGGGCCACGCTGGTGATGGTGGCATTTTTGCTTGCCACTGAATTCTCTTTGACGCTGTGGAGCGCTGACCTGCTGCGCGATCGCGGCGACCTCGGTGCCGCAGCAGCCGCAGCATCGGTGGCGGCCATCCTCGGCGGGATGGTGACCGGTCGACTCATCGGCGGCCGTCTCGCGGAGACCCACTCCATCGATTTTCTTTTGCGCACATCGATCGGAATCGCACTCGTCGCCTTCGTATTGGTGTGGTGGTCGACCAACGCCGCACTCATTGTGGTGGGGCTATTTCTTTTGGGCATCGGGATCTCAGTGCACTGGCCGATGGGCGTTTCGCGGGTGGTGCGGGCATCCGGTGGCCTCACCGATACCGGCTCAAGTGCGGCATCGCTGTGGGGTGCGGCCGCTGGCGGTGTTGCGCCGTTTATCCTCGGCGCCCTGTCTGATAGCTACGGAGTTCACGCCGCATTTCTGATCATCCCGGTGATGCTGGTGGCGGCATTTGTCATCATCACCCTCGTACCGGTCACCGGCGCCGAGGAACTCCCCCACTCCTAGCCAGATGCGAACTGGCAGGTCCCCTGCCAGTTCGAGTCCGAAAACCTGCCAGTTCGATTCCGAAAACCTGCCAGTTCGGCGTCAGGAGTTGATGATGCTCGCCGCCACAACCACCGCCACCAGGCCGATGAGCACGGCCAATGTGACGATGCGGCGAGTACGCGGATTCACGCCTTCAGCCTAGGCGAGAAATACGTGGGGGCCGGCACCCACCTGTACCGGCCCTCACGTCTTCGCGTTGCTAAGCCACGCCGAGTAACTGTTCAATCGGATTGATGGCGAAGTAGGCAGCAAAGGCAATCGCCACCACCCACATCAACCATTTCACCTGCCGTGCACGGCCGGTGGCCACCATGATCACCACGTAGCTGACAAAGCCAGCGCCGATGCCATTGGTGATGGAATACGTGAACGGCATGAGCGCGATCGTCAAGAACGCGGGGATGCCGATGGTGTAGTCCATGAAATCGATGTGACGGATCTGCGTCATCATCAAGAAGCCAACCACCACGAGAGCGGGAGTGGCTGCTTCGTAGGGCACGATGGTGACAAGTGGTGAGAACAGCATCGCGATCAGGAACAGCGCGCCCGTTACGAGTGACGCAATACCCGTGCGCGCACCTTCACCGATACCCGATGCGGATTCGATATAGGCCGTGTTACTCGATGTGGACGCAGCACCACCGGCAACCGCAGAGAGCGAATCAACCACCAGGATGGATTCGAAGTGCGGGATGTTGTTGTCCTTGTCGAGGAGATCAGCCTCGGTAGCAAGGCCGAATGCTGTGCCCATGGTGTCGAAGAAGTCACTGAGCATCAGGGAGAAGATCGCCAGCAGTGCAGCAATCACGCCAATGACTTCGAAGGATCCGAAGAGGTTGAACTGGCCAAGCAGTCCAAGATCCGGTGAGGCAATAAC
>JBJOIE010000082.1:0-3058 GCA_046047295.1 Actinomycetota bacterium
GCCGTCGGGATCACCCGTGGTGTTCCAACTGTTGGCAACCTAGGCGTGGTTGAGGGCCTTCTGGTTGACCGAGCCTTCATAGCGGAGCGGGCCGACTCCGCGGCAGAACTTGCTGAAGTTGCGGTTATTCATCCGGCCGCACCCCACAATGTCACGAATGCTCTCATTGCGGTGGCCTTAGCCCGCGCCGCTGGAGTGTCCAGTGAGGCGGTGCGCAATGGGCTCGTTGCCTTCACGCCAGCACAGCATCGAATTGCTCACGTAGCTGATGTGAATGGCGCACATTATGTGGATGATTCGAAGGCCACGAACACCCATGCGGCCCTCGCATCCATGCAGGCATACCCGAGGGTGGTCTGGATCGCGGGGGGCTTGGCAAAGGGTCAGGAGTTTGATGAATTCGTGCAGGAGATCAGGAATCGCTTGGTCGGTGTGGTCCTGATCGGCCGAGATCGGGGCGTTATTGCCGCCGCGATGGCCCGACACGCCCCACAAGTCCCGGTAATAGAGATAAGCGGCACCGAAACTACTGTCATGTACCAGGCAGTCACGAGCGCGGCGAGCCTCGCCGGGCCCGGGGACACCGTGCTTCTCGCCCCTGGCTGTGCCTCCTGGGATATTTTCCGCGATTACGCGGAGCGTGGAGACGTCTTTGCTGCTGCCGTCGCGGAGCTTGCCCATGTCCACTGAGTCTGAAGAGCTGGCCACGCGTGATCGCGGATCGTCCAGTAGCGCTATGCATGCTTTGACCACGTGGCTGAGTCACCCGCTCAGCACCTACTACCTCATCCTCGGAAGCTCAATCCTCCTGCTCGCTTTGGGTTTGGTGATGGTGCTTTCCTCGTCAAGTATCGAGAGCGTGCGCGTCTTCGGCTCGCCCTACACCCTGGTACAGCGGCAAGCGCTTTTCGCTGGGGTGGGGTTGATCGCGATGTTTTTCGCTGCGCGCACGTCTGTGCAGTTCTGGCGCGGCATCGCCTGGCCGTTTGTCTTGGTTGCCCTAGCTTTCCTCGTGCTCGTTCTCTTCGTCGGTGTCGAGGTTGCTGGTCAGAGAAACTGGATTGATATCGCCGGACCGTTCCGTTTTCAGCCCAGCGAGTTCGCGAAACTGGCTCTGGTTGTTTGGGGGGCTGACGTGCTTTCGCGGCAGGAGAACCACATCAAGCAGTGGTCCCACTTGGTGTTCCCCATTGTTCCGGTAGCAGGCTTGTTCATGCTCCTCGTACTTCTTGAGGGCGACTTTGGCAACGCCCTGATGCTCGCGGGGATCACGATGGGCATGTTGTTTGCCATTGGCGCCCCCGGCCGACTCTTCGGGGTGTTCGCAGCGGTAGGGATCGTGGGCGTGGTCGGCTTAACGCTGATCGCTCCCTATCGCATGTCGCGCTTCACGTCATGGCTCAATCCGGGCGAGGACCGTCTAGGTGTTGGCTGGCAGGTGACGCAGGGGCAATATGCCCTGGGCACTGGTGGCTGGTGGGGAGTCGGGCTAGGTGCGAGCAGGGAGAAGTGGGGCTCGCTGCCAGAGGCACATACGGACTTCATCTTTTCGGTGATCGGCGAAGAACTCGGGCTGGTCGGCACCCTTTCCGTCCTGATTCTTTTCGGTTTACTCGCATTCGCGGTGTTCCGGTTGAGCAGGACCACAAAGAACGCATTCGTGCGAGTAGCAGCTGCGGGTGTGGGTGCGTGGATCATTCTTCAGGCTGTAGTGAATATGGGTGCTGTCCTGGGCCTGCTCCCCATCACAGGTGTTCCCCTTCCTCTCGTTTCATATGGCGGTTCATCACTTATTCCCACACTCGTAGCGCTCGGAATGCTCATGGCATTCGCTCGTGATGAGCCAGATGCAAGGCGCGCACTTCGTAGACGCAGCACTGCCGAATCTCTGCGAAAGAGATGAGGCGCATCGATGCATGTCGTGATGGCGGCGGGTGGCACCGCAGGACACATTGAGCCTGCCCTGAACACCGCAGACACGTTGCGCGCCTTAGATACGAGCACCCGCGTGACTGTTCTGGGCAGTGAGCACGGTCTCGAAGAAGCCTTGGTGCCGGCTCGTGGCTACGAATTGTTCACGGTGCCAGCAGTTGCCATGCCACGTTCACTTAATGCACATGCACTGCGTTCCGTATCGAACATCATCCGCTCCATTCCCGCCGCACGGAAATTCCTCATCGACTCAGGGGCAGATGTTGTGGTGGGTTTCGGCGGATACGTTTCCGCGCCGGCGTATCTGGCAGCCAAGTCTGCGGGCATCCCATTCATTGTCCACGAGGCTAATGCGCGGCCCGGCTGGGCAAATCGACTTGGAGCACGATTCACGCCCTATGTAGCTGCAGTTCACCCGGAGCACTTGGCTGGAGCCAGGGCGATGGGAATGCCACTGCGACCACAGATTCGTCAGGTTGATCGCGCGGAAAATCGATCGCATGCGCGAGAGTATTTCGGGCTTGAGCCAGACAGACCGGTGCTCCTCGTTTTTGGAGGATCCCAGGGCGCACGTCACTTGAATGAGGTGATTGCGGCATCCGTTCCTGAGTTATGCCGAAATGGAATTCAGTTACTTCACGCGGTAGGTGCACGCAATGAATTGCCCGCAGCTTCATCCCGTTATCACCCGGTTCCGTATATAGAGAGAATGGATCTGGCTTATTCAGCGGCAGATGCAGTGTTGTGCCGTGCTGGAGCGATGACGTGCGCGGAGGTTGCAGCCGTTGGGGTTCCAGCAATTTTCGTTCCGCTTCCTGTGGGAAATGGTGAGCAGGCACTCAATGCGCAAGCACTGGTCAATGCGGGCGCGGCGATCATGATCCCTGATCGGGAATTAACCGCGTCCAGCCTTGTAACGGAGGTGACCGCACTTCTCAGGGATCCAACCAGGCTCAACTCGATGGCGAAAGCAGCACATTCATTAGGTGTGCGCAGTGCTGACGCAGAACTCGCACAATGGGTGCTAGACGTTGTTCACGGAAGTGGGAAGGCATAAGCATGCAATCAGCTGAGTCGGCTGAAATCACGCAACTTGGGCGAGTCCACATCATGGGCATCGGTGGCG
>JBJOIE010000083.1:0-4778 GCA_046047295.1 Actinomycetota bacterium
GCCGTAGTGCAAGAAGCCTGTGGTCCCCGCGGCCAACATTCCTCGGGCATCGTCGCGAACCGTGTCATCGAGTCGTTGTGTGCCCAGGGATCCTTCAATGGAATCGGGCCGGATGACTAGGTGGCGACCCACATGGGCCGGGCCACGAATGACGGTGGCGACGGCAACGGGCTCCTGGGCTTCGATACTCGCTGCAATCCCGGGAAGTTCCGGCCACGATGCGGCATCGACGCGCTCGGTGAAGATCTCAAGGATTCCACCACAGGAAAGGCCCACCGCGAATGCATCGTCGTCACTGACGCCGAAGGTCTGGAACTCGCATTGCCCTGAGGCCAGGACCTCGGTGCCGACGTCATAGAGGGCTCCCTCCACGCAGCCACCGCTGACGGAACCGACCGCTTCACCGGCCTGGGTGACGAGCATGGCGGCACCCGCGGGCCGCGGGGCTGACCGCCAGGTCCGCACCACCGTGGACATGGCGACCGGGCGCCCGGCTTGGAACTCGGCGAGGATCTCGCTGAGGACTTCACGCATGGAGCACCCTTTCTGCGGACCTTCTGTGAGCGGAACTTAAGGCAAACCCCAATAATGGAGCGATGTCCCAGGTTCGGCACGTTGAGCTCACTGATGCTCCCATATCTGCTGATGCGCTGCGCGCTGCCGTGGCCGATCCAGCCGCCGGGGCAACCGTGCTCTTCACGGGTGATGTGCGGGACAACGACCACGGCCGCTCGGTTGCGTCTTTGACCTATGAAGTTCACCCCGACGCTCTCGCCGCCTTACAAGCAGTTGCCCAGGAAATCGCTGCCGACCATCCGGTGATCGCTTTGGCCCTCACCCATCGCTTCGGGCCAATTCCGGTGGGGGAGGCGGCGTTGGTTGCGGCGGTGAGCGCACGCCATCGTGGTGAGGCCTTCACCGCATGCCAGGCGCTCGTGGATCTCACGAAGGTGAAATTGCCCATCTGGAAGCATCAGGTCTTCGCTGACGGAACGGATGAGTGGGTGAATTGCGCGTGAGTGAACTCGTTGACACCTTCGGGCGGGTGCATCGCGATATGCGGGTATCCCTGACCGATCGGTGCTCGTTGCGTTGCACCTACTGCATGCCGGCGGATTTCTCAGAGTGGATTCCCGGTGATCAACTCCTCACCACGGATGAACTCATGCTCGTACTTGATGTTGCTACGAGCATGGGCATCAACCAAGTCCGCCTCACGGGGGGTGAGCCGCTACTGCGCCCTGATGTTGTTGATGTGGTTCGCAGAATTACCCAACTGACTAACGCGCCAAAGATCTCCCTCACCACAAACGCTTTGCGCTTACCAGAACTCGCCCAACCCTTGGCCGATGCCGGATTGGAGCGGGTGAATATCAGTCTGGATACCCTCATTCCAGAACGTTTCAAGGCGATGACTCATCGTGATCGATTCCAAGACGTTATTGCAGGTATTAGGGCTGCCCAAGACGCTGGCTTACACCCGGTGAAAATCAATGCGGTCTTGATGCGCGGTGTTAATGATGATGAGGCGGTGCCGCTTCTTCGTCACGCCCTGGAGAACGGTTGGCACCTGCGCTTCATCGAGCAAATGCCACTAGATGCGGGTGGCCTTTGGGTGCGCCCCAAAATGATCACCGCCGATGAGATCCAGGAGATGCTCTCCGAGCACTTCACGCTCACTCCCGTACCCACGCGCGGCTCCGCTCCAGCGGAGGAGTTCTATGTTGATGGTGGACCAGAAACCGTAGGCATCATTGCGAGTGTTTCGCGCCCGTTCTGCGCCAATTGCGATCGGCTACGACTCACGGCAGATGGGCAGTTCCGCAATTGCCTGTTCTCCCAGGACGAAACCGACGTACGCGTGCTGATCCGCGATCCTGACATTGACGAAACCATGCGGCGTGAAGGTATCGCGCGCATCCTGACCGCTGTCACCCATGCCAAGTTGCCGGGCCATGGCATCAATGATCCGAGTTTTGTGCAACCGGCTCGGCCAATGTCTGCCATCGGAGGCTAATCAGCCACCAGCGAATGGTGGCAACACGTCCAGCGTGGAACCGCCAGGAACAAACGTGTCCATTCCGTGCACGGCAGCGCCATCTACTAGGTAACTGCAGCGCGGGAGCACCGGTCCCAAGCCTGGATGACTCGTGGTGAGGGCAGCCAGGATGGATTCCACGGAGCCCGGTGGCGCAAAGGTTTCACCACTGCCGGCGGCGGCGCGAGCAGCCGCGAATAAGCGCACCCGAACGTGCATGGACATGGCCTAAGGCTAGTGATTTCTGGGCTTTGCGCGCGTTGCTTGCCCAGGCGACCTAAGGTGGGAGCCGAATTCCGTGCGCATGATTAGTGGGGAGAGTTATGGACCTGCAGAACTCATTTACCGTGGCAGCCGATGTGGACACCGCATGGAAAACCCTTCTCGATGTTGAAGCGATTGCACCCTGCATGCCCGGGGCCACACTGGAATCGGTGGATGGTGATGAATTTTCCGGAAACGTGAAAGTGAAACTCGGCCCGGTCTCCATGACCTATGGAGGTCAGGCTCGGTTCATTTCCAAGGATGGGTCAACGCATACGGCTGTAATTGAAGGAACCGGCAAGGAATCGCGTGGCACGGGCACGGCTAAGGCGGTGGTCACTGCCGCGATGACGGCTGAGGGGCCGAACACCACCCGAGTAGATGTCACCACGGAACTCACCATCACCGGAAAGGCCGCGCAATTCGGTAAGGGCGTTATGCAAGATGTTGCGGGCCGGCTTGTTGGCCAGTTCGCGGCAAACCTTGAAGGGGTGATCGCGGCACGCAGCACCGGTCCAGTTGATGACGTAGCTCCGGACATGAATGCAGCGCCGGCGTCTACCCCGGCTCCGCCGGCTCCTGCAGAAGCCCTTGATTTGGGTTCAGTAGCCATGGGCCCGGTGCTCAAGCGCGCCATTCCCGTTGTGGTGGGCATCGTCGTTGTGGTGGGCATCATCTGGCTGGTCAGTCGCTGATCAGGATCAACCGTGACTCACGTATCGGACATAACCTCTGCCGAGGATCTCAGCGATCGACTTTCCGAGGGCGGGTACATCGCCGACACGGGATTGGCCACCTCCCTATTCCTTGCCGTGAAATTGCCCCAACCGTTGCTCCTCGAAGGTGAAGCTGGTGTGGGCAAGACCGAGTCAGCAAAGGCTCTCGCCACCCTTCTCAACACCCCGCTCATTCGATTGCAGTGCTATGAGGGCATTGATTCCTCCGAGGCCCTTTATGAATGGAATTACCAACGCCAACTACTCGCCATCCGCGTGGCAGAGGCAGCAGGTGAACACGTTGCCGAGCGAGAACTCTTTAGTAGGGACTACCTCATCGAACGGCCGCTACTGCAGGCACTTGAGCACGTGGGGCCGAACCCAGCCGTGTTACTCATCGATGAAATCGATAGGGCGGATGAAGAGTTCGAAGCGTTCCTGTTTGAAATGCTTGCTGAATGCACGGTGACAGTTCCCGAAATCGGCACCCTGCGCGCCCAACAACCACCAATTGTGATACTCACCTCCAACCGCACGCGTGATTTGCACGATGCACTTAAGCGCCGATGCTTGTATCACTGGATCGATTACCCGGATCTTGCGCAGGCGATCCGGATTGTTCGCATGCGCGCGCCCGAAGCGCCCGCGCCACTGGCGGAAGCCATCGCGGGAGCGGTTCAGCGATTGCGCACCCTCGATCTTCAAAAGCCCCCTGGTATTGCCGAGGCGATCGATTGGGTGCATGCATCGGTGATCCTTGGCCTGCGTTCCCTGGATGCCGAAGGAGTGCAGCGCACCCTCGGTTCGGCTGTGAAGTACCGCGAGGACCGCGAACTCGTGGAGAACCGGGGATTGGATTGGGTTGCCACCGGTTGACCTGGCCGCGTTAGCAGCAGCATTCGGTCAGCGGCTTCACGCGGCAGGGCTGCCCGTCACCCCAGAACGCAGCGCGCGCTTTGCCTCTGCGATCAGCCTTTCCTCACCTGAATCGATCACCGAGTTGTATTGGCTGGGCAGAGCAACCCTCACCAGCCAGCGTGCACACGCCGAAATATTCGATAAGGAATTCAATAGAGCATTTCGCGGTGTCATGGCTCTCAGTGATGCTCCGGGAGCGAATGCGTATGCGCCCACCGGTCAGGAGCAAGCATCATCAGGCGATACCGAAGAGGTCGGTGCTGCGCAGATCAATCTCGATGCGTCCGGGGGCGGAACTTCTGCAACACCTGCTCGCCAGGCTGATGATGACGACGATTCCGTAACGCCGCAGCTACTCGCGGCAGCAAGTTCGGCTGAGGTACTCAGCGATCGCGAATTTTCCGAACTCACCGAAGCGGAACTTGTACTTATCCAAAGCTTGGTGGAGCGCCTGCCCGTTGCCCCGCCGATGCGATCAGCACGGCGCGAAGTGCGCAGTTCACGTGGCACCACCTGGGATATGCGGGCAACAGTGCGAGCGGCCCGTCGAACAGGTGGCGATCCGGTGAAGCGCGTCATGCGTTCACGCACAGAGAAGCCGCGTCGATTGGTACTCCTGGCTGACGTATCTGGCTCCATGGAGTCTTATGCCCGTGTTTACCTCCACTTGATGCGGGGAGCCGTTCGAGCCTTGGGTTCGGAGGCATTCGTTTTCGCCACGCACATCACGCGCATCTCCAGGGCATTGGGGATACGGGATCCGCACGAGGCGTATCAACTCGCCGCAGATGCGGTAACGGATTGGTCGGGTGGAACGCGCATTGGTGAATCCATCCAGACGT
>JBJOIE010000084.1:0-4409 GCA_046047295.1 Actinomycetota bacterium
GCATCGCTGCGGATGCTGCGCTATGTGCTGAACTATCGGCTGATACCAAGGAGCGCGCCGAACACCTCATGCTGGTTGACCTTGCACGCAATGACCTCGGCAAGGTGTGCGCGCCAGGCACGGTCGATGTTGTGGAATTCATGCAGGTGGAGCGCTACTCCCACGTAATGCATTTGGTGTCCACCGTGACTGGTGATCTGGCGCCCGATCGGAGCGCCTTTGATGCCCTTGCTGCCACCTTTCCTGCTGGAACGTTGAGCGGTGCGCCCAAGCCGCGGGCCATGGCCATCATCGACGAGTTGGAACCCGTTCGCCGCTCGGTATATGGCGGCGCCGTCGGCTACCTTGATTTCGCTGGGAACCTTGACGTGGCGATCGCTATTCGCTCGGGCGTGGTGGTGGATGGCATGGTCTACGTGCAGGCCGGGGCGGGAATAGTGGCCGATTCCGATCCGCGCGCTGAGGACCAGGAATGCTGGAATAAGGCTGCGGCCGTTCTTCGCGCTGTGGCAACGGCGAAGTCACTGACCGATGCGGGGCGGGTGCATGAAGGCACGTAGTTTCACGCTGACCCTGAGCTTGCTCGCCATCGTGGCGTTGATCGGACTCATGACTAACGCCATGGCCGTCGGGCTGCTCAGTGCCGCATCAATCGCCGGACTCATCGCCACGCGTGCGATCGGAAGGCGAGTGATAGGCGTGGCCTTGGGCGTCATGGGCCTGATTGCCACGATTGCTCAATGGGGTGACTGGCGAGCATCTCTCGGCGCTGCCCTCGTGGTGCTCGCCACGGCAACCGTGGTGTGGGCGCCGAATTGGCCGGTGCTCGGTCGTCGCTTCGAGGGTTCGAGTTCTAGGCGTCGAGACGATCCGTGGCGCGCGCTAGATGATGGTGTCGATCCGACTGCTCACGAGGGTGGTTGAATGAAGCCATGAGTAGCGCAGACGACCACGGCTCCACCCCAGCGGCATGGACCGCGGTGATCATCATCACCCTGGCATTTGTAATCGGGACACTGGCAGTTGTCCTCGGAAACTGGCCCATGTTTTGGGCCGGTGCGGCCCTCGTAGTGGTGGGAGCTGTAGTGGGAAAGATCATGCAGCGCATGGGCCTCGGCAAGAAATCCACCGCCGCCAATCACTAGCCGAGCCGGTCATTCCTTACCGAATTCGAACAGCGTGTTGATGATTCTCGCTTGCCAGCTTGGCAATCTGTGTCCATGAGTGAGGGCTCGAAGGGCGTTGTTCTCATCGTCGAAGATGAGAAGCCCATCGCCGACCTCCTGCGCATGTACCTCTCGCGTGAGGGATTCGGGGTGATAACTGAATACACCGGCACCGATGGGCTGACGTCGGCACGTACCAAGCACCCGAGTGTTGTTATTCTTGATGTGGGTTTGCCGGGAATGGATGGCACAGAGATCTGCCGCCAACTTCGAGCCGAGGACAATTGGGTTCCCATCATTTTTTGCACGGCGCGCGACGAAGAGGTTGATCGAGTCCTCGGCCTCGAGTTAGGTGCCGATGATTATGTGACCAAGCCCTTCAGTCCCCGGGAAATCGTTGCGCGGGTCAAAGCTCTAATGCGACGCGCTTCAGTTCTCGCCTCGGATGCCCAACCCCTGGAAATGGGTGCAGTGCGTGTAGACCAGGTAACTCGTCGTGCGTACGTGGACGGGGCTTTCGTGCCGTTGACAGCAACCGAATTCGACCTGCTAGTGCATTTGATGGCAAGCCCGGGCAGAGTGTTCTCCCGTGATCAGTTGCTCTCCGAGGTGTGGGGGTACGCGGCGGTGGTAGGGACCCGCACCGTGGATGTGCACGTGGCACAACTGCGTTCCAAACTCGGCGAGATGAGTCCGATTCGAACCGTGCGCGGCGTGGGTTACGCGGCCGAGGTGCCTGCGTGAGCACTCGCCGCATTGGCATCGTTTCTCAGACGGTCATTTTGACCGTTTCGGTGGCGGCGATTAGTGCAATCGTGGCGGCACTTGTTGCATTGCCGCTCGTACGAGGTGTCTCCATATCGCGCGGCCAGGAGACCTTGGGCCGGCTAGCGGACCTTACGGCGCGATCAATTGACAATCGAGATCTCACGAGACCCGGTAACAGGCTTCTGCCAAAAGGCTTGGAGCGGGCATTACAAGCCAGCCAAGTCGAGGGGTATCTCATCACTCCTGAGGGTGGTGAAGTTCCTGGCCTCACGGCCGCAGACGTGGAGGCAGTACTTGCGGGTCAATCCATTTCGGGGGAGACGGAGGTTAGGCAACCCGGAATTGGTGATGCCGTGCTCGTATATGAAGGGCGAGCCCTGGTTTCTGGCGGGGCCGTGGTCCTCCAACAGACGTTGTCAGCGGCTGGTGCTGGCCTTTCGGATGTATTGAGCCGCTTCGCATTCGCCCTCGTTCTTGGCCTGCTCTTCGCAAGTGTAGTGGGCTACCTAGCAGCACGAAGGCTGACTCGACCGCTTCGAGAGGTTCGGGAGGGCGCCCATGGGCTCGCTGAAGGCCACCGTGATGTGGTGCTAGAACCAAGTGGTCCTGCTGAAGTTGCTGACCTCGCTGAAGCGATCAACGTCTTGAACGCTGCACTCAACAACTCCGAAGGGCGACAGCGCGAATTTCTGCTTTCCATTTCACACGAGTTGAGAACGCCGTTAACTGCGGTGAAGGGGTATGCGGAGGCACTCGCAGACGGCGTGGTCACCGGTGACGACGTCAGCAAAACTGGAGCCGTGGTCTCTACTGAGGCGCAGCGCCTCGATCGATTGGTCAACGACCTCCTCGAACTGGCCCGAATTGGCGCGGTGAATTTCCGGATTGATGTGGTTGAAACGAGTGTCAACGAGTTCATGGCAGAAGCTTGCGAAGTCTGGACTGACCGTTGCGAACGCGAAGGTGTGACGCTCCAATGCACATGGCCGGCGGACCCCATCGTGATGTCAACTGACCCCATGCGGGTGCGTCAGATCCTGGACAATTTGTTGGAAAATGCTCTGCGCGTGACGCCAACCGATGGTCTGATTGAAGTTGATGCAGTGCGTGTCTCGCCTGAAAGTCTTGAGTTCCGCGTCAAAGACTCCGGGCCGGGGCTTACCGGTGATGATGCTCAGGTGGCCTTCGAGCCGGGGGTGCTTTTTGAGCGCTATCGGGGTCAAAGGCCAGTGGGCACGGGAATCGGCTTGGCATTAGTTGGCCGTCTCGCCGAAGGGCTCGGCGGGAAGGCGTATGCGGATTCCCTTGTCTCAGGTGCGCAATTCCGGGTGATACTCCCTGTCCGAGTCAGTGGTGCGCATACGCTGACGCCGTGAGTTCGCGCCTCCGCCGGATGCTGCCCGTGGTGGCCGTAGGCGCGGGTGGTGCGGTCGCTGTCACACTCACATATGCGTTTGACCCCTCAAACGTTGGCTTCCTGCCCCCGTGTCCGCTCAACGCCCTCGTGGGAATTGACTGTCCGCTGTGTGGCGGAATGCGGGGCACCCATGCTCTGTTGCATGGCAACTTAGTTGGAGCTGCCGATCACAACATCGCGCTTTTTGTGATCCTCCCGCTCTTGCTTTTCGCATTCGCTCGGTGGGTTGTGCAGCGTTGGCGCGGTAGCGATGCTGGGGTACACCGCGGGCATCGGATGAGAATGAATCCAATCGTGCTTCCCGCCTTGTTGGCGCTTGCGCTCTTTGGAGTGGTGCGCAATTTCGTGCCATATCTAGGCTCAGGTGGCGCCCTGTAGCGCGGCGGTTACGCTCGTCCTGTGACCGTGCTGGATGAGATCGTTGCGGGCGTTCGCGAGGACGTCGATGCTCGAATGTCGGTTATCCCCATTGACGAATTGAAAGAACGCGCTGCGGGAATTCCTGCACCGATCGATGCGTTCTCCATCCTCGCTCAGCCAGGTGTCAGCGTTATCGCGGAGGTGAAGCGAGCGAGCCCGAGCAAAGGTGAACTCGCACCCATTGCGGATCCAGCAGCCTTGGCCCAGGCCTATCAAGCTGGCGGAGCACACTGCGTGAGTGTTCTGACCGAGGAACGGCGATTCCGTGGAAGTTTGGCGGATCTAGACGCGGTGCGAGCTGCCATTGAAATACCGATCCTCCGCAAGGATTTTGTTGTCACGAGCTACCAGCTCTGGGAGGCCCGGGTGCACGGTGCCGATCTGGTACTCCTCATCGTGGCCGCGTTGGAGCAGCAGCAACTCATCGGGCTCCTCGAGCGGAGTTTGAGTTTGGGCTTGACACCCATCGTTGAGGTTCACGACGAAGCTGAGACTGAGCGTGCACTTGCTGCTGGCGCGTCGCTCATTGGGGTTAACGCGAGAAACCTCAAGACCCTCGAAGTGGATCGCACCGCATTCGCGCGCATTGCACCGCGCATTCCTGATCAATGCGTCATCATCGCGGAGTCTGGAATTCG
>JBJOIE010000085.1:0-3198 GCA_046047295.1 Actinomycetota bacterium
ATATTGCGGCGCCATTGTTGATTGAAGCCAGCGAATAACTCCTCCGTGCTGCGATCCTTCAGGGGCAGCTGGAAGACGTAGCGGGGTTGGACATCACCGAAGCCGGATCCACCACCGTTCACATGTGACCAGCCATGTGAACGGAGATAGTCGGTGACGCGCACGGCTGCCCCAGAGTGCCAGGTGGCCAGCACTTCGCCGAACCTGCGCGGCCACGGACCTTCTTCAGCATCGGAGATGGCCGTCTTCACGGTGTGCGCATCCCATCTGCGCATGGCAACCGGCGGACCCATCTTCACCTGGAATGCACCGGCTGCTTTGCAGTAGCGCACGAGGGGTGCGATCCAATCGTCGAGGCGGTAGCCGGGAAGGCGTTCACCCAGCCAATCAATGGATGGCCCCTCGGGCAGATACGCCAGGGAGCGCTGGGGCAACTTTGGGATCGGACGGAATAGCACGAGTCCCGCACCCACCAGGGAACTCTCGCGGAACCAGCCCACCGATTGCGCACGCCAGCCAACCTTCACCTTCGCCCACGCGGGCACCTGCAGGAAGGAGACAGATGGCTGCCGGGCTATCCACGCTTCATGTTGTTCGGCGCTGATTGCTCGCACGCTAAGGCTCATGCCGCAGCCAGCAATGCATCATCCAGGTCAACCACAACCGGTGCGTGATCTGATGCACCCTTGCCTTTGCGCGCTTCGCGATCCACGAAGGCATCGGTGACGGCATCAGTGAATACCGTATTTCCAAGAACGAGGTCGATACGCATTCCCCAACCGCGATGGAAGGCACCATTGCGGTAATCCCAGAAGGTGTAGGGCTCACCCTTGAGTGCCCGCGGCATCACTTCGGTCAATCCGATCGATTCCACATCAGTCAACGCTGCGCGCTCAGCTGGTGTGACGTGCGTTGATGAAGCGAATAAAGAGATATCCCACACGTCTTCATCACGGGGTGCAATGTTGAAATCACCGGTCAAGGCATAGGGCAATGAACCGAATGCGGACAATTCCGCGGCGGCAGTGGCCTTCAACGCCGCAAGCCACTGAAGTTTGTATGCATAATGCGCGTGATCAGGTTCGCGCCCATTGGGCACGTACAAACTCCACATCCGCACGCCACCACACGTGGCCCCGATGGCGCGTGGTTCATCCGCACCTTCGAATTGCGGTTGACCACTTAATCCCATGGTCACATCGGCAAGGCCAACTTTCGACAACAGCGCCACACCATTCCAACGCCCGGTACCCAACGTGGCGGCTTCATAGCCGAGGGCTTGGAGCGGCATTAGCGGAAATGTGTCATCGGTGCACTTGAGCTCTTGAAGTGCAACAACATCCGGTTGCGCGGACTCCAACCACTCCACTACCCGCTCGATACGCGCACCAATGGAATTGACGTTCCAGGTGGCGATCCGCACCAGGTAAGCCTAGGCGGTGGCAAGCCCTAGATCTGCGCACGCGCGCTGCATCTGCTGGTCACGGGTGAGAACCACGTCGGCTTGGATGAGCATCGCGGTGGCTACGTGGATGGCATCAAGTGACTTCAGGAATCGGACGGGGAGCGTGGCTGCCAACTCAAGGATGACTGCAGACGGTGCCAATGAATCAACATCGAGCAATGTTTGCCTGGCGAGCTGATTCGCTACATCAGGTGATTCGGATCGGAGCAGCGTACGACTGACCTCCACGCGAGAGATCGCACTTGACGCCAGGGAGTATTCGTTCGCATCGAGGCTCTCCAGAGGCGGCCGCCAGAAACCCGCGGCTTGGATGGCCTGAGCGCGATGAACGAGTTCGCTGCTATCCAGATAAATCCTCAATATCGAGCGGTCCTTCGATCTTCGAGAAGGGCGGCCAACAGAGATTTCGTGTCTACATTCGCCCACGCGGTCCGCAGTTCCTCCAGCGCCTGGGGGTCATTGAGCCTGCGCTGGGCCGGGGTGATCAGGTGGCGGACTTCTTTCGGATAGGCGCGCAGGCGGTAGTCACGCACATATTCCTCGAGCGCTTCACGGGCGAGGTCCTGTTGGGAGCGCCCGGTCTCCTGCGCTAGGGCCCGCAGGGCCTCGGCAAGTGCCTCGGGGAGTCGTAAATTCATCGCCATGGGCAAACGGTACCAATTTCGGTACCACTCAAGAGTCTGTTGGGTTGTCATCGAGGAAGTGTGTCCAGGCGCCGTCGGTGGAACATGGCCGGATTTCGTGCCTGTGGATGAGCCCGCTACCCTTGGCGAGCCGATCGCGGCACGCAGATAGCCCTCCTGCTCCAGAACAGTTCTGGGGCCGTTTAGTCCGAAGGAGGTGGGTATTTCATGCGCCATTACGAAGTCATGGTCATCCTCGATCCCGATCTGGAAGAGAAGACCATTGCCCCCAGCCTCGAAGCCTTCCTTAATGTGGTGAAGGCCGAAGGTGGTCAGGTCAACAAGCTCGACGTCTGGGGACGTCGCCGCCTGGCATACCAAATCAATCACAAGGCCGATGGCATCTACGCGGTGCTGGACATCACCTCCACTCCGGAGGCCGTGGCCGAGCTTGATCGTCAGCTCAACCTGAACGAAGCCGTGATGCGCACCAAGGTGATGCGTCCGGAACCGGTGAAGGCATAAGCATGGCTGCGGGCGATATCAACGTCACGGTTGTTGGCAATCTGACCAACGATCCTGAGTTGCGCTTCACACCTAGTGGTGCCGCCGTTGCATCCTTCACCGTTGCTTCGAGCAGCCGCGTGTTGGACAAGACCACCAATGAGTGGAAAGACGGTGAAACCACGTACCTGCGTTGCAGTGTGTGGCGGCAGTACGCGGAAAACGTTGCCGAATCTTTGACCAAGGGCACGCGTGTGATGGTGACTGGTCGGTTGAAGCAGCGTAGCTATGAAACGCGCGAGGGTGAAAAGCGCACCGTTATGGAAATCGAAGTTGACGATGTTGGCCCGGCACTGCGTTATGCAACCGCGAAGGTCAATCGCGTTCAGCGTTCCGGTGGTGGCTTTGGTGGTGAATCAGGTGGCGCTGCTGCAGCACCGGCTGATGATCCCTGGTCCACCGCACCTGCTGCTGGCTTCGACGAGCCTCCCTTCTAACCACATTCATTAACTACATCAGATTTCAGGAGAAACAATGGCACGTGATAACAAGCGCGAGCGGGCGCTGGCCGAAAAGAACCGAATGGTCAAGGCTAAGGATTGCCCG
>JBJOIE010000086.1:0-4989 GCA_046047295.1 Actinomycetota bacterium
CAGGGTTCTTCGCGGTGCAGATGAGTGCACCAAGTTCCATACTCGCTGCGGCCCAGCGGCTGGCCTTGGCTGCCGTCCGAGGCACGAGGGCCTCGGCCAGGCTGCGTTCGATGGCGCTGAGGTGCGCAGGCGGGAATTCGATGCCCTGCCAGGCACGGGCGAGCACCCTGCGCACGTTGACATCGAGAACGGTGGTGCGCTCACCGAAGGCGAAGGCGAGGATGGCGTTGGCCGTGTAATCACCCACCCCGGGCAGGGTGATCAACTCGTTGTAGGTGGCGGGAACTTCACCTTTATATAAAGAGGTGATGGTGATGGCGCTCTGGTGCAACCGGGTGGCTCGGCGGGGATAGCCCAGGGTGCCCCAGGCACGTATGGCCTGGGCCGGGGAGGCCTCGGCCAGAGCCGGTGCACTGGGCCAACGCTGCATCCACTCGTTCCAATAGGGGAGTACTCGGTTCACCGGAGTCTGTTGGAGCATGAATTCACTCACCACCACCCCCCAGGGGGTGGTGGCGCGCCAGGGCAAATCCCGCGCGTTCTTGGCGTACCACCGCAGCACCGGATCCGGGGACGGCGAGCTGGGCACGCTCCGATGGTTTCACGGTGGCCAACGCCACTAGGTACCGTGGTGCGGTGAGCCAGTACATGCGCCCCGTGGGCCGGGAGCCATCCAGTATTTACTGGATTCGCCGGGGTGCGGTGATCATGGTGGTTCTTGTTTTCCTCTTCCTCATCTGGTGGCTCATTTCGGGGCGGGGTTCCTCCGAGGAGACGGCCCTGTCCCAGGGTGAAGTGGATGCCTCAGAAACCGTGGTGGACGGGATTGGTGCCGATGGAACGGTGGGCACCCTAGATACCGGCCCCGTTGATTGCATGGATCAAGACATCGTGGTGCGTGCCAAAGCAGCGAAGAAGTCTTATGTGGCCGGTGATACCCCTGAGCTGACTTTGACGATCAAGAACACGGGCAGCGTGGCATGCCTTCGCGATGTGGGCCCGTTGGTGAATGAGATTGAAATCAAGTCAGGCGGCTATCACGTGTGGTCATCCGATGATTGCAATGCGAGTAAGCGCAGCAAGATCGTGACCATGCAACCCGGCGAGGCGTATGCATCTGCGATCACCTGGAATGGCAGGTTGAGCTCCAAGGGATGCCCAGATCCTAAGGGTGCCAAGGCCAAGCCTGGTAGTTACACGGTGATCGGGCGCAATGGCGATGTGGAGAGCAACGGGCGCAAATTCTCACTGAGCCCGGCGAAGGAAGCCGCGCCAAAAAAGGAAGCAGCGTAACTTCGCTTAGAACTGCGGTGCGGGCTCATTCCTGGTGAAGGCGATGGCTTCTGCGATGGTTCGCGCCTGATGCACCTTCATGCCCTTGGGGATGGTGAAGGACTTCTCAGTGGCAGGAACGATGGCGCTGGTAAATCCCAATCGAGCTGCCTCACTGAGCCGGCGTTCAATTGAGGTGATGGGCCGCAGCTCACCGGAGAGACCGAGTTCGCCAAGGGCGATGGAGTGTGCCGGCAGCGGCTTATCGGTCACGCTGCTCACGATGGCCAGCGCGGTGGCTAGATCTGTTGCTGGTTCATTGAGTTTCACACCGCCCACGGTGGCCACAAAGCAATCCGCGGCTGAGGTTTTCACGCCGGCGCGGCGTTCCAAGATGCCGAGCAGCATTGCGGTGCGGGCAGAATCCAAGCCGCTGGTGACTCGGCGTGGCTGCGGGGCATTGGACGGGGCGATGAGCGCTTGCACCTCTGCGATGAGGGGACGCCTGCCTTCGAGGGCAACGGTGACCGCCGTGCCGGAAGCTGGATTGCTGCGATTTCCAAGGAAGAGACCGCTGGGATCAGCCAAACCCTTGATACCGGATTCACTGATTTCGAAGCAGCCGATTTCATCCGCTGGTCCGTAGCGGTTCTTCACCGCCCGCACGAGGCGCAAGGGCCCGTGCCGATCGCCTTCAAAGTGGAGCACCACGTCAACGAGGTGCTCGAGGGCGCGGGGACCGGCCACCGATCCGTCTTTGGTCACGTGACCCACGATCACCGTGGTCATATTGCGTGACTTCGCTGATGCGATGAGGGAGGCGGCTACTTCCTTGACCTGGCTCACCCCGCCTCCAGCACCATCTACTTCACCGCTGGTGATGGTTTGCACCGAATCGACGATGAGTAGGGATGGATTCACTGCACTGACGTGGGCAAGAGCTGCTCCGAGATCGGTTTCCGCTGCAAGGTAAAGGGAATCGGCGAGGGCATTGATGCGCTCGGCACGTAGGCGCACTTGCGCGGCTGATTCCTCACCCGTGAGGTACAGCGCGGTATTGCCTGCGCTGGCCCATTGGTGCGCCACATCGAGCAATAGCGTGGATTTGCCCACCCCGGGCTCACCAGCCAAGAGCAGTACTGCCCCGGGAACAAAGCCACCACCGAGGACGCGATCAAACTCCGGGATACCGGTGCTCCGTGCGGTGGCGGTGGTGACATCGATGGTGCCGATGGGCACGGCCGGGGATGTGGTGGCGGTGGCCTTGGTAGTGCTGGTGCGCGGAGCGCCCGCTTCCTCAACCGTGCCCCAGGCCTGGCATTCGCCGCAGCGGCCCACCCACTTGGCCGTGGTCCATCCACATTCAGCGCAGCGGAAGCTGGTGGTGGCTTTGGCCATGGCCTGATTGTGCCGGGTGCGTATGACTAGTGCGGATCGGCAGGGTGTGGGCTGAGCCCGAGGTCATTCGGGCGGGCACGGAGCAGTTCCTCGCGTGCTGCGCACAGTTCGGCGAGCTTGGCATAGGCCGGCTCTCCGATGAGGGCGACGATCTCATCCCTACTAGAGATATAGACGGGCTCACGGCCCACGTGGGCTTCGGTATTTCCGGTGCAATACCAATCCAGATCGTGGCCACCGGCGCCCCAGCCGCGGCGGTCATATTCACCCAGCACGATCACCAGGCGTTCGAATCCGTCTTCATATTCGAGGTTTTCATAGGTGCGGCGCAAGGGAAGCTGCCAGCACACTTCGGGCTTGGTCTCGATGAAGGAAACGCCTTCCTCGGCGGCGAGGTGGTGCAGGGCGCAGCCGTAGCCACCGGCAAAGCCCTCGGAATTGTGGAAGATGCAGGCTCCGTCAACCACGCGCGTCTTGCGCGCCTTATCTTCTTTCTCAACCCAACCTGACTTATCGCCAAGGGGTTTGTTCTCCCACTGCGCATCGGTGAGTTTTTCCACCCAGCGCTTGACGCGCTTCTCATCGGCCTTCTCTGAGAAGTGGGCACCATGGACGCAACAGCCAGCATCTGGCCGATTGGCATCGATGCCTTTGCAGCCATTTCCAAAGATGCAGGTCCAGCGCGAGGTGAGCCAGGTGAGATCAGCGCGAATGAGTTGGTCTTCATCTGCCGGGTCAACAAATTCAACCCACTGACGCGGGAAATCGAGGGCGACTTCTGGCACGGGCTCACCCTAGGTGGGCTAGGTGAACAAATGCTGAGGGGGTAGCGTTTCACCGTGCGCCTCGGGGTCTTGGACATCGGTTCCAATACCGTGCACATGCTCCTCGTTGATGCGCACTATGGAGCGGCACCGATTCCGGCTTCTAAGCGCAAGATGCAATTGCGGCTCAGCGAACACATCGGTACTGATGGCGTGATCGATGATGTACTCGTCACCAAGCTGATCTCCTTCATCAGGGAAAGTCAGAAGGTGGCTGAAGATATGGGCTGTACCTCGCTCATCTCCTTCGCCACGTCTGCAATCCGCGATGCTGCCAATGGTGAAGCGGTCATTGCGCGCGTGGCCACGGAGACTGGCCTTGAACTCGCCGTCCTGTCTGGCGCCGATGAGGCGCGGCTGACCTTCCTGGCGGTACGGCGGTGGTTCGGTTGGTCATCGGGGAGGCTATTGGTGATGGACATTGGCGGTGGATCCTTGGAACTTGCCTCCGGTGCCGATGAGGAACCAGATGTTGCGGTTTCCCTGCCGCTCGGGGCAGGGCGGATGACCCGCACCTACATCCACCATGATCCTCCCACCGCACATGAGGTTCGCGAATTGCGCAAGCACGCGCGGGCCGCAATTGCTGATGTGGTGGGCCAATTACGTCGGGTGGGTGATCCGCGCGTTGCGGCAGCCTCGTCCAAAACGTTCAAACAACTAGCGCGGATCGCCGGTGCCCCACCCACGTCCGATGGCCCGTTCATTCCGCGACATCTCAAGCGTTCGGATGTGGCTGAGCTCGTGCAATTACTGAGTGCCAAATCGGTGAACGAACGGGTGAAACTACCGGGTGTGTCCGAGGGGCGAGCACAGCAACTGCTGGCCGGTGCCATCGTTGCTGACGCCGCGATGGACCTTCTCGAGGTGGATGAACTTGCCATCTGCCCCTGGGCGTTGCGTGAAGGTGTAATCCTGCATCACATGGACGGGCTGCCCGCATGACCTCGCGTCCGATGACGGATCCCGCCGTCGGACTTACTGCCGCTGAAGTGGCTCAACGGGTAGCTCGCGGCGAGGTCAACGTTGTAGTCACGGCAACCTCGCGCAGTCTGCGCAGCATCATCCGAGAGAACACGCTGACCTGGTTCAACTTTCTCATTGGGTCGTTATGGATTGTGATGCTGCTTATTGCGCCGTTCCAGGATTCCCTCTTCGGTTTTGTGATTGTGGCCAACACCGGAATTGGCATTTTCCAAGAGTGGCGAGCATCGCGAACGCTGGCCAAACTCTCCGTCATCGGCGAAGCCAAGCCGGTGGTTCGCCGTGATGGCAAAGAAGTTGAAGTATCACCTGGCGACATAGTTCTTGACGACGTCATCGTCTTACGCACCGGTGATCAACTCGTGGTGGACGGCACCATCCTGGAATCCTCCATGCTGGAGATCGATGAGAGCCTGCTGACCGGTGAAGCCGATCCGGTAGATAAGCGGGTGGGTGATCCAGCGATGTCCGGTTCCTTTGTGGTTGCCGGAGGCGGGAGTTATCAGGCCAC
>JBJOIE010000087.1:0-7661 GCA_046047295.1 Actinomycetota bacterium
ATGTCGCGCTCAGTGACCTCCCCGATGCGACCATCAAAGTCTGGCACGCCGCGCTCAATGAGTTCACGCATTTCGGCAAGGCCGGAATCCTGGCCCACCGGGGCCGCGCCGGCGCGGCACAACTTGATGCCGTTGTACTTTGCTGTATTGTGGCTTGCGGTGAACATCGCCCCGGGCAGGCCTAGGGCGCCGGAGGCGAAATAGAGCTGATCGGTGCTCGCTAAACCGATGAGGGTCACATCGCAGCCCTGCTCACGTACACCTTCTGCGAAGGAAGCCACGAGATCTGGTCCAGAGGGACGCATATCGTGGCCGATCACCACAGCTCCGGCACCGCCATCACTAGAGCGGATTCCCAAGACCTGAACGAATGCCGCGCCCGCAGCGTGCGCGAGGTCTTCATCGAGTTGATCGGGGTACACGCCCCTGATGTCGTAGGCCTTGATGATGGAGGTGAGATCCCGCATTACCGAAGGTTACCCGCGCCGGCGAGGTGCCTCGTGAATACCTGACCTAGTGACCGTGATCGTCCGGTGAATACTCCAAACGCGGCTGGTAACCCTCGCTGCCAGCAATTTCCTCATCAGAGAGCGAGCGCAGCACCCGCAGGTGGCCCCGGCGCGCAACTTCCACGGCACCCGGCGCCTGAATCGGCTCCGGAGCATCGGGTTCAAATCGCGGCCGGGCAGCTTCACGCACCGCATTGGCGAGCGCTTCAAGATCATCGGACGATGGGCGCAATGCATCCGGGTCTGGCGCGATCCGAACGATCTCCCACCCACGTGGGGCCGTCATTCGTTCACTATGCATTTCACAGAGGTCGTAGCAGTGTGGTTCGGCAAATGTTGCCAGCGGCCCGAGGACGGCGGTGGAATCCGCATACACATAGGTCAACGTGGATACGGCTGGCTGCGAGCACGATGGCTTCGAGCAACGGCGACGACCCACGTTGGCACGCTAGCGGCTGGCCATGATTCTCAGCCGAAGGCACGCCGTTAGTTACTACCCACCTGCGGCGCGAACTCTGCCGAAGGTACGGGTACCTGGGTGCGTAATGGACGCCATGAATATCCGGTGATCAAGTCTCCAAATCGTGACTTCTCGCGAACGCGATGGGCCACGAGAATTGCTCCTGATCCCTCCGCCGGCGTAACGATCGCGGTGTACCAATCGATATCGGTCGGCGGATTGAGTTTGATCCATTTCATCGTCCCGGCCGGAATTTCCAGCCTGCGCGCTTCCGTGGGAACAGCGGGCTCCTTCCCGCCACGGAAGGGCAGCAGCGTGATGTCGACAACGGCATCCGTCTCTGGTGCGGTGACCGATACTCGAACATCCGTTGCCGTGCGCACCGGCAAACCGGTGACCGCCGCCGGACCGGTAAACGGTTGAGATCCGGAAATGAAGCTGGTGTCGTCTTGAACCCTGCGTCCGCCAAAAAATTGGCGCATTCCGGCAACGATGGGTGCATCACTTGTGAGTTCCACCGTCGCGGGGAGCACGCCATCAGGTGAGGGGGGAAGGACGGGTGCCAAATCGATCGTTGTCACCGATCCCGCAGGAACGGTGATCGTGTCTCGATCCGCCGGCGCGTAGGTGCCTTCCTGGGAAATGATGCGCACCTTCACCACCGCGTCTGCATCTGAGGTGGACAGTACCGAGAGCACCCGGGCTCCGTCTCCGTTGATGATGCCGGGTACGTAGACCTTCATGGCCGGTGGTGCGGCTTGCGGTATCCAGTCAGTTCCGATGGATGCCAAACCTGAGCGCTGTTCATCATCAACGGAAGCACCAACCCGGCCATTGCTCACCACTACGTGAATTGCCGTGCCGTTCACGCCCGGGGCGACCACGTCGAGGGGAATGGCCAGCCGTGACTGCGCCGGAATCACGAGACCTCGGCTCGCGGGGGAATCAATAACACCATCCGGGCCATGCACGATGACATCCGCGAGGGCCGCGGTCTCATCGGGGTTCACTAAGACAACCCTGGTTCGCCGCCCGGCTACTGCGCCACCTCCTACGAACCAAAAATCCGATGCCGCCGGGGCACACGCGGTTGATGCCATTCCGCGCCCTCGGCCTGAGGGATCACGGCCCCACTGATCGGCCACGAGGCCGGGTGCGAGAGACCCTTCGCCATATGCCTCGATCGGCGGCAACTTCGTTCCGAACGCCTCGATCTGCGCCTGCTCACCCACCAACTTGATCACCGATCGCGCTGAATTCGCACCCGGCAGCGTGCGCAACCCAGCGGTTCCGGCACCGGAATCCTGGCCCGGCTGCCCAGGGATCACAGCCGCGCTCACGCGCACTCCGAGATCACCACCCGTTCCTGGTTCCGGGCACAGCAGCACCGCAGATTGAATGGGTTCCAAAGTGATCGCCGGCGCACTTACTTCGCTACCGCGATCTAGGACTAGTCCTAACAGTGAGAGAAGGACGAGTGGAACGGCGGCGAGAAGTACTGCACGTGCCGAGAGGTTGAGAGTGTCTTTGCGTGGCGCACGTGCCCGACGTGATCGATCCCGCGGTGCGCGCTGCCTGCCAAGACGCCTGCCTCCATTCTCCGCGCGCTCCGACTCATCCTCCCCCGCTGGCGCGGTGCGAGCAGCGCCAAAGGTGGGATCGGAGTTCACCCGGATTGGCTCGTCCGAGCGCGGAGTCTCTTCGTTACTCATGCTCGGTACCGATCGATTGCGCCTCGAGTTCAGCGTCCGGATCTGGATCAAATGTGGAGCGTGATGGCAGCGACAGAATCACCAGCGCAGCAATCGCGATGAGTTGGAACCACATCCACCAGGTACGTTGCGTGTCATCAAATTCAATGACAACCTGCGGCGTTCCTTCGGGAACGAAGAAGGCGGCTGACCAGGCGTAGGGATCCGGGCCCACCACTGGACCAAGATCCGCACCGTCCGCGGTGGCGCGCCATCCAGGTGCTGCGCTCGCGCCCACGATCACCGCGCGCTCACCGCTGCCCTCTGGTGCAATTTGATCGACATAAGGGTCAAGGCCAACCGTTGCGGGTTGGGCGAGACCCAGCGGCGAGGGTGCCTGCGCGCCGATGATGCGCGCGCGTGAAGTCACGCCAGAAACCCTCCACAGCACGACGCCATCGGCACTGGAAAGCCGGCGCAGCCCCGGCTCTGAGTCGAGGGTTGCCACGAGTTCGGGACGATCGGGGGAATCAAGGATGACGTAGCGAACGCCGTATCCGGCCAGGGCTGGGATTTCGGGACCGCCACGGCCAGAAACCATCGCCGCAACCAGGGGATCGAGTTCATCCCATATCCCTGATTCGGGCAGCATGTCAGCATCACCCAATGTCATGCCGCCACCATTAATGAGGGAGTAGTTCACCGCGCCGGCCCGATCACTGGCTAACAGGAGTGATCGGGGAGCCTGGGGTCCGGTGCTTTCGGCAACAACGAATGCAGGCAGTGAAGTGGTCGGCGCTCGTTGCACCACAGATGAATTCCCCGGAACCCACCACACCGCACTCGCAATAGGGGCCAGTAGAGCCAGGATCGCCACCACACCAGCAACCGGCTGCCATAGCGTGAAGTTGATACCGATGAAGTCTTGCCGCGCACCCTGCGAAGCGATCCCCGCAGCCGCAATCGCGGCCAGCCCCCAGAGCAGGGTGGCCGGACCAGGCCATGGCTCAATCGGTGCTGCATAGCCGGGCGGGGTGACGGTGATGAGCACCTGCACCACCGCGAAGAGCAGGGCCACCATGCCCACGAGCCACCAAATGGCCACCAAGGCGCGGCGATCCCGCCTAGCCCACGCAACAAGGGCGGCAGCCACGATCCCCACGCTCACCCAGAGTGGAGTCATTCCCGGCCCACCCGGGTGCAAGAGCACTACATCGAGGATGCGGAGTTGTGGGTCCACTAACGCCGGGGTGGCAAGACCGGGCTCAGTAAAGAACAGCACCGGGTGGGTGAGGACGTACAGGCTCCACGGCAGGGCAACCACGAGCGGTGCCACGCAGGCCAGCAGCAGTCGAATTACGTGCACGCGCTCCAGATGCGGCGCTGCCTCAAAGGCCCGGGTCGCGCGCGATCGCAAAGCCAGGATCACCAGGCCAATAGAAATGATGATGATCAACCACAAGCCTGGTACGGCAACAAAAACAACCGACATCAGCAGCGCGGTGCCCGCGGCACGGCGCGTAGTGCTGCGTGGTGTTGTAAGTCGCCAGAGGGAACGCAGCGCGAAAGGTAGTGCGATGGCAGCCATCGTGGTGCCGATGCGCCCACTTGCAACGGCACCCGTCATCGCGGGCAGAAGTGCATAGGCAGCCGACATCCATACGCGGGTGAAGCGCCCGCTGACGAGGCCCCGTGACGCGATATACGCCGAAAGTCCGGCTGCGGGGACGGCCAACATCACCAGAAGCGCGATGACCCACGGCACCTTGCCCAGGAACAGTGTGGCCGCAGAAGCGAGCACGATGAGGTACCCGGGTGCCGGCGTGATCGAGCCGGGACCGATGTTGTGCCAGGCGGCCGTGTAGGCGCTCCACAGATCGCTGGCACCCGCCGGCGCCGGAAGGAGCGCACCACCGGAGATCACACCGTCGCCCCACCACAGCGTGCGTGACGCGATCAATGCGAGGAGCACGAGCACAAGGGTGAGAACAACTCCGGGCATGGCGAAGAATCTGCGCAGCACCCCGGCGGAATCGTCAGCGAGATACGCCGCCGATTCATCGGTGGGACCGCTTTCTAGTGCACTAATGGTGTTGGGAGCACTCGATGAACTCGTTGTGAGGTATCCGCCCACGGCTTCAGCAACAGACTTCAGTTGATCCAGCGTGGTGGGACGCAAGGCTCGCACCGTGGCCGCAGATTCTGTGGCACCTTCGCGGGCAAGGGAACGTGATGCCACCAGATCCCCCGGATGAATGGCAACGCCCACCACGGCCATCACTTCATCGCGCGCGGCGCGAAGATCCTTACCCACCACGTACACGAGTCCGCGGAGCGCACTACCGATAAGTAGACGCAGGGCCACGAACGGCGCCTGCCAGGCCGGTGCGTGTGCCAACAGCACCTGTGCACCTGCCTCGCGATCATCGCGCAGCGGGTGCACTTCGCCGGCGCGACGCCCATGTGCCGACGCCTCACGGTGATGCACGATCGCATCGGTTGCCACCCGAACCTGATGGCCGCGCTGCCACGCTCTCCAGCACAGGTCGAGGTCATCGCGGAAGAGCGGGAGGTGCGGATCAAAGCCCTTGAGTTCTTCGAAGACCTCGCGCCGGATCAACATGCCGGCGGTGCTCACCGCGAGCACTTCACGGACGCCATCATGTTGGCCCTGGTCATGCTCACGCCGTTCAAGTCCGGTGATGCGGCGACCATCGGCGTTGACGGTTACTCCCACCTCCAGCAGGAGCCGCCGGTCATGCCAGCCGAGGATCTTCGGTCCGAGGATGGCGGTAGTCGGAAACATATCCGCGGCGAGGAGCAGGGCGTCCAAACACGCCGGATCCGGCGCGCTGTCATCATGGAGCAACCAGAGCCACTCGACCAGGTCATCACCGGGGATGGGCGAGCCGAGGAGGCGCACGCCTTCATCCACCGCGCCACCAAAACCGGCATTGACGGGATTGCGCACCACCCGAGCGGCACCCAGGGATTCCTCGAGCAGCAGAGCACTCGAATCACTCGAGGCGTTATCCACGCCCACGACAGCATCGGGGGCACGTACCTGTTCAGCGAGCGTGGTGAGAACTCCGGGAAGCCAGGTTGCGCCATCCTTGGTCACCACAATCGCGGTCACCCAGTGGTTTCGGCGGGGAACCTCCCACGTGGCCTCTTCTTCGCCGTCTTCCAGCTCATCGGCGAACCAGGAAGATTCAAGATCCGCGGCCGGCAGATCAGTTTCCATCGCTTCGGCGATGGCCTCCTGATCACTCACCAGACCACTCTACGGTCCGGGCTTCTACGTTCCGGGCTTGCTAGGAGACGGAACGCTTCTTCAGGCGCCGGCGCTCACGCTCGGAGAGCCCACCCCAGATGCCGAACCGCTCATCATTGAACAGCGCGTACTCCAAGCAATCGCTGCGCACATCGCAGGACAGGCACACGCGCTTGGCTTCACGCGTGCTCCCACCCTTCTCTGGGAAAAATGCCTCTGGATCAGTTTGCGCGCATAGGGCGCGCTCCTGCCACGACAATTCCTCGACGTCGGACAACGGCAGGAACGCCAAGTTGTCTTCCACGCGAAGGACCTCCTCGACCCGGGTGAGCGTTCGTGAACGCGCTTACGGAGCCGTATTACACCCGTGTGATTCGTGAGAGTCAAGCCCGAAAGGGACAAAACGGATACATTCCTGAGGAATTAGACGTAGATCACCCATTTTTCCCTCACCTATCCCCCTTGAGGGGGACGAAATTCAGCACACCAGTACGTCCACGCACGATCCATCACCTGACAGGATGCGCCGGTGACCATGCGCATTGTTGCCCTCGCCGGCGGCATCGGTGGCGCGCGCTTCCTGCGCGGACTCGTGCACCTCACGGCAGAGACTGACGTTGAGATCACGGTGATCGGTAACACCGGTGATGACATCTACGTGCATGGATTGCGTGTCTGCCCGGACCTGGACACGGTCATGTACACCCTGGGCGGCGGTATCAGTGCTGAGCGAGGTTGGGGTCGCGAAGCTGAGACCTTCCACGCAAAGGAGGAACTTGCGGCCTACGGGGTACAACCCGATTGGTTCGGCCTCGGCGACAGGGACATCGCCACACACCTGGTGCGCACGGGCGCCCTCAACGCCGGTTATCCCCTCTCCTCTGTGACCGAGGCCCTGTGCCAGCGATGGAAGCCAGGTGTTCGCCTCCTACCAATGACCGATGACCGCGCAGAGACCCACGTGATCATCGATGATCCAGACAATCCCGCCGCACGCATCGCCATTCACTTCCAGGAATGGTGGTTGCGCTATCGAGCCCAGATCCCCGCACATGGCTTCAGCATCGTGGGCATTGACGATGCCCGGCCCGCACCTGGGGTGGTGGAGGCGCTTCAGGCCGCTGACCTCGTGATCCTCCCGCCGAGTAATCCCATCGTGTCCATCGGAACGATCCTGGCGGTGCCCGGCATCGCTGAAGCGGTGCGTTCGGCTAAGGCCCCCGTGGTCGGACTCTCCCCCATCATTGGCTCAGGTCCCGTGCGGGGAATGGCTGATGCGTGCCTTGCAGCACTCGAGATCCCCACCAGCGCACTGGGTGTTGCCGCCCATTACGGATCACGCACGAACGGCGGCGTTCTCGATGCCTGGCTCATCGATACCGCCGACTCCGATCAAGTACCGCAGATCACTGCACTTGGAATGACGTGCGCTGCTGTTCCGCTCTACATGACGAGCGAGGCAGCCACGGCACACATGGCACGCGAGGCATGTGATCTCGTGGGTGTCACGATCCCAGGAAGATAGGCACGTGAACGCACCCACCCTGAGCATCGTTGGGATACCCATCGCTCACGAGTTCGCATCGGGTGATGATCTTGTTGCCGTATTGACTCCGGAACTGCGCGGAATCACGTGGCCCGACGGCAGCACGGGCGTGCGCAACGGTGATGTAGTTGTGATGACGAGCAAGATCGTGAGCAAGGCCGAAGGTCGCGTTGTGCCGGCC
>JBJOIE010000088.1:0-9508 GCA_046047295.1 Actinomycetota bacterium
CTGTGCGCCCTCCGTCTTGCGCGCAATGATTTCAGCGTGCATGGCACCAATGCGCCCTACACCTGCCACCCCGATACGCACGGGCTTAGACATGTGAATCCCTTCTTGGCGCAGGGCGCCAGCACATAGAGGTAGCTACTGCATGTGTGTGACGGAACGGAGTTCTTTCCATCGGATCGAATTAGCTGGTGAGGTTCTCCAACTCGTGGGCCAAGGCCTCAAGTTCGGCACCTCCGGCCATCGCTTTCACCAATTCCTCGCGCGAGACGTTGGCGCGCTCGTAGTCGGCGATCATCTTGCCGCGATTGAGCAGGTAGAAGCGATCCCCCACCAGATAGGCATGGTGCGGATTGTGCGTGATGAAGACCACGGCCACCCCGCGTTCCTTGGCCTGCAGGATGTACTTCAAAACCACACCCGATTGCTTCACGCCAAGGGCCGAGGTGGGCTCATCCAGGATGAGCACATTGGCACCGAAGTGCACCGCACGCGCAATTGCCACCGCCTGCCGCTCACCGCCGGAGAGTGTGCCCACTGCCTGGTCTGGATCACGGATATCGATACCCATGTCCAGCAGTTCCTTTTTACAGGTGGCCTTCGCATACTTCGCATTGAGCGAGCGGAAGGGCCAGACACCGCTCGTGGGTTCGTTACCCAGGAAGAAGTTGCGCCAGACCGACATCAACGGCACCGTGGCCAGATCCTGGAACACCGTGGCGATTCCCTTGTCCAGGGCGTCACGTGGTGAGTCGAAGGTCGTCTTATTTCCATTGACGTAAAGTGCGCCGTCCGTGGGGACATACACGCCACTGAGGATCTTGATCAGCGTAGATTTTCCCGCACCGTTGTCACCGAGCACGCAGGTGACGGTTCCCGGGTCTACGTGCATGCTGACATCACTGAGGGCGATGACACTTCCAAAGCGCATCGAGACGTCTTCAAGCCGAAGTGCTGCGTTATTCACACTCATCGTCGACCTCCCTGGAAGCGGCGAGCAATCAGACTGTTGGTAAGCACGGCAACGAACAGAATCAGGCCGAGGAACAGCCAGGACCAGTCTGTGTTCCAACCCGCATAGGCGATTCCGATGAATGCCATACCAATGATGGCCGAACCAATGGTGGCGCCAATCGCCGAGCCGTAGCCGCCAGTGAGCAGACAGCCGCCAACAACGGCAGCGATGATGAAGACGAACTCCTCACCCACGCCTTGCCCTGCCTGCATAGATCTCAAACGCATCAAGCTGATGATGCCCACGAGAGCCGCAGACATCGAGGTGTACATGAAGAGCGTGATCTTGGTGCGCTTCACGGGCACGCCGGTGTTTCGGGCGGCGTTCTTGTCGCCACCAACGGCGTAGATCCAGTTACCGAACTTGGTGCGCGTAAGGATCCAGGTGGCCACGATCGTGAGAAGAATCCACCACACCACCGCGATACGGAAGCCGTACGGCTCCCAGAAGTCTGAAGCGAAAACCTTTTCCGCACTCTCGAACCCGCTGCCTAGGTCAACGTCTGCGACGCGAACCGTGTCGGTCAACGCCTTCGTGGCGCCAAGATTGATACCTCGGAGCGAGAAGAACATGGCCAACGTGACGATGAATGAGGGCAAGCCGGTGGTGACCACCAGCCAGCCATTGATGAATCCGATACCTGCAGCGAAGACGAAAGTGAGCAGGATTGCGGGCCAGACACCAATGCTGTATTCCGTGATGAGCAATCCAGCAAACAGACCGGAGGTGCCTACCATCACACCTGCGGAGAGATCGAACTCACCGCCGATCATGAGCAGGGCTACCGCAACGGCAACGATGCCGGTGGTGGACGCAACATCACTCCAGCGAGCGGCACCAGTCAGGCTGCCGAAGTTGCCTGTGGTGTCTACTGCAGTGAAGAACACGTACACCACGATCGCACCCATGAGGGCACCGATTTCGGGCCTTCGCATGATGCGTACGAACGCATTTGTTCGTGCAACGCGTTCATCTGACTTCGCAGAAACGGTTGCCGTTGCCATGAAGGACCACCTCCCAAACTCTCGCTGCCGTACTAGCTCGGATCCTGAACGTTCATCCGCCTAAGACAGTGGGTGGGGTGCGAACACCCCACCCACTGACCTTAGAGCGTTTTGTGCTTTAGCGGGTGCCGTTTGCTGCCAACTCTTGAACGAGTGCAGCGTTGTCCTGAACGACGAAGCCAGGACCGGTGTACATCGGCAGGCCGCCGCCGAGCTCATGGCCATTGAGCAGGTTCAGGTAGAGCAGAACCACGGACATGTAACCCTGGGCGTACTGCTGCTGGTCAATCGCGAATGCGAGCGTGCCATCAGAGATTGCCTGCACCGCATCACCCGAAAGGTCGACGGTGCCGATGGTGATGTCGCGACCAACAGCTGCCGCGGCCGGCTGAGCGGCTGCGGTGGCGATGTCAGCGTTGAGGGCGAAGATGCCGTCGATCGAGGGATCAGCCTCGAGCTTGGCCTGGATCTCAGCCTGGCTCTTGGCAAGGTCAGCAAGACCTGCGGAGAGCTGGAGGTTCTCGACGTTGCCGAAGGTCTCCTTGGCGCCATCGCAACGCTCCTGCAGACCAATGTTGTTCTGCTCCTGGATCGGGCAGAGCACCTTGGTTGCGCCGAGCTCCTTGAACTTCACGCCAGCCTCGCGGCCCGCGATGATCTCATCCTGACCAACGTGGGTGAACGCACCGAGCTCCTTGAACACCTGTGAACCAGAGTTCATGGTGACCAGCGGAATACCGGCCTCGTTGGCCTTGGCGAGTGCACCCTCGATTGCATCGGGGTTCGGGGCAGACACCGCGATGGCCTGGCAGCCTGCGGACACGTCGGCCTCGATCAGCTGGGCCTGAGCCTCAGCATCGTTGTTGGACTCCTGGTAATCGAAATCGACACCGAGATCCTCAGCAGCCTTCAGGGCGCCGGCCTTAGCCACCGACCAGAAGCCGCCACCGTCACCGTGGGTGACCATGCAGATCTTGTACTGGGAGTTGTCACCGGAAGAGGTAACGGTTGCCTCTTCACCTTCGGCGCTCGACTCCTCGGTTACGGTCTCGGTCTCGGTGGACTCTGAACCGCTGTCCGAGCTGGAGCAGCCAGCCAGAACCATGGCACCCGCCGCAACGGCGACCACGGCCAACTTGCTTACCTTCATGGATTTCCCTTCTCACATATGCCGGTTGGCATGGATGTCACGCTCTCGCACCCGTGGGGAATTGGAGCGTTCCAACGGCCATAGTTTGCTGTGACACGGCTCACTTGGGAAGAGGCATCGCCAGAAGGTTACGAATTTGTTATCCGTTACACGCCCTTGCGTTGTCCCATGAGTCCCTCGGACATCCGGGTGAAGGCCGCTTGGACCTTTTCACGAGCAGAAACTTCCGGAACACCCACCTGCCAGAAGGCCCCACCTTCGGTCCAATCGGATTCGCGCACCGGCAGCACGATCACGCTGGTGCGGTCTGCTTGGGCAGCCGAATCCAGGGCTCCTCGCAGTTCAGCAAGCGATGACGCGGTGAACACCTGCGCCCCCATAGCCTGGGCGTGAGCGGCAAAGTCCACGCGCACGTCAGCATTGGGCCCGCGGGAATCGCGCAGCATGTTGTTATACGAAGCGCCACCTTGGCCAACCTGTAGCCGTTCAATCACTGCATAACCGGCGTTATCGCACACCAGCAACGTGAACTTCTTACCTGAGAGCACTGAAGCGTAGATATCGGAATTCATCATCAGATAGGAACCATCGCCCACCAATGCGAAGACCTGCCCCGGACGATCGGCAAAGGCCGCTCCCCAGGCGCCGGAAATTTCATATCCCATGCAGGAGTACCCGTACTCGCAATCGAAACTGGCAATGCTCTTGGAGAGCCAATTGATGTTGAGTTCCCCGGGCAATCCACCCGCCGCCGTGAGCACGTAATCATCATCAGCAGCCTTCTCATGCACCACGCCAACGATTTGCGCGTAACTCGGTGGCCATTGGGAGTCATCAGCGGTCCGTGACTCAACAAATTCGAAGAAGTCCGAGCGAAGCTTCGCTGCACGCTGCACCCAAGGCTCCGAAGTGCGATACCCAGCAAGGCCCGCGGTGATATCCGCAAGTGCTTCGCGAACATCGCCAACAACGGGTACGCAACGGTGCTTCACGGCATCGAAGCGCGCTGCGTTGACTCCGATGATCGTGGTGGTATCGGCAAACACGGTCCACGATCCGGTGGTGAAGTCCTGCAACCGGGTTCCCAGCGCAAGAACCACATCGGCCTCGGCAACAAGTGTGTTCGTTGCTTCTGCACCAGTCACACCGATGGGGCCCAGATAGTTCTCATCACTAGCAAGCAGACTTGACTTTCCAGCAACCGTCTCCACCACGGGAATGCCATGGCGAGCCGCGAAGGCGGCGAGTTCAGCCTCAGCCCGTGAGTAGTGAACTCCCCCACCGGCGATGACAACGGGAGTGCTTGCTGACAGCAGCAGCTGTACGGCCGCCTGAACCTGATCGGAATCCGGGCGCGGCCTAGGAATTGCATGCACCTTCGTGGCAAAGAATTCTTCGGGGAAATCAAAGGCTTCCGCGGCCGTGTCCTGTGGCAAACCAATGAATGCTGGACCGCAATCAGCCGGATCCAGCATCGTGGCTATCGCCTGCGGCAATGAGCTGAGCACCTGAGCGGGGTGGGTGATGCGATCCCAGTAACGCACAACCGGGCGGAATGCATCGTTCACCGTGGTGGAGGGTGCACCAAAATGCTCGGCCTGCTGCAGCACCGGATCTGGGAGGCGAGAGGTAAACGTATCTCCGGCGATGAAGAGGGTGGGCAAGCGATTGGCCATGGCAACGCCAGCGGCAGTGACCATGTTGGTCGCTCCAGGGCCTACAGACGAGGTGACCAACATGAATTGCTGGCGGCGCATCCGCTTGGTAAATGCCACGGCAGCAAGCCCCATACCCTGCTCGTTCTGCCCCCGCCATACTGGAATTTCATCGCGGTGCTGTTCAAGGAAATGACCGAGGCTTGTCACATTGCCGTGACCAAAGATGGCAAACGCACCTGGGATGAGTGGTTGATCAGTTCCGTCAATTTCAATGCGCTGGGCAATCAAATAACGAACAATCGCCTCTGCTGTGGTCATCCGGATCGTTGCCATGGCTTCTCCTCAATTACAGCGCGCGCGTGAGCGGCAGACGCGGATCCACGTCCTGGTCATCCCAGCTTGCGCGGATCCAATGATGGGTTGGGTCATCGCAGAAGGCCATCGTCCGGTCCTCTTCTGGTCCTGCCAAGACATTGAGGAAGTACATCGGGTACTCCGGTGGCGCCACGGTGGGGCCGTGATAGCCCTCGGGCACCAGATAGGCATCGCCATCTTTCACGGTGACCGTCTCATCCACTGATCCACTCACCGTGTACACGTGGAAGAGACCCTCACCTGCTGGATCACCATGGGGAGATGAACCTTTGCCCATCCGGAAGTAGTAGATCTCCTCATTCGTCACCGGGCAATCCGTCACGCCATCGTGACGATGCGGCGGCCAAGACGACCAATTGCCTCCGGGTGTGAGCACTTCACATACGTTGATCTTGTGGGCACCGTGAAAGGAATCCGGAGTTGCGATGTTATTCACCTGACGTGATGCCAAACCGGCGCCACGTGATTCCACGGGCACCTCAGATGCCGGTGTGTAGTGCACAGGAAAGACTTCGGTGGCACGCGCAGTGCAGATGGCCACTTCGCCCTGGCTTCCCGTCAGGGTGATCGTGCTGCCCACCGGTGCGTACAGCCAATCAGCAACCGCAGCGAATACTCCCTCGCGCCCAATCATGGGGTAAGTCACCCCATCAACAGAAACCTCAAAGTCCTGGGCGGAGAGGGGCACGATCACTGCTTCTTCCCCGGTGAGCACAACCTGCACCGAAGGTGAAAGCCCAAGATCAATCACGTTCATTCCGGAGTAGACCCACCCAGCACTCTCCGGGGTGATCTTGAGCGGACCATGGGCAGTTGCTTGGGTTCCGGCGGGTACGTACCAATTCATGAATCAACACCTGAGCCGTGAACGGTGTCAGCTGCTGCGGTGACGGCTCGCACCACATCGCCATCGGAGGGGTACAGCAAAGCACGCCCGGCAACAAGGCCGCGCACATTGTGCTGTGCCATTGCCACCCGCCACAGGGCGAAGACCTTGTCCGCATTCGCTCCCGGATCCCCGCCAAGCATCACGATCGGCATGGTGGTGGCACCTGCCACCTCACCCATCCGATCCACGGCGGGCACTTTGAGCCAGGTGTAGGCAGATGATGAGCCCAGGCCGGAAGCGATCGCGATGACCTTGATCAGGCTCTCTACAGAGGTATCAAGTCTGGCGCGGCCAGTCTCATCCACGAGATATGGAAGTGGTTCCACCATGCACATCAACCGGCGGTCCGCGAGTTCCGTAGTGAGACGTGCTGAGAGCTCCAAGGTGCGAGCCACACCTGGATCGGTGTGCTCGATGCGCAACAACAACTTGCCACCATCGAGCCCATACTCCTCTATATGGCGGGGATCGTAAGCGGTGAGCCGATCATCGAGTTCCCATCGAGCACCGATAATTCCGCCGCGGTTCATGGTGGCGATCGCGAGTTTCTTCTCCAACACACCGAGAAGCGCCAACTCCTCGAGGATGTCCGCGCTTGCCATCACGCCGTCAACATCATCAACGCTGAGGGCAGCCACGATGTTGTTTAACAGCGTGTAGCGATCAGCAACCGCGAGGGGATCATCTCCGACAGCGAGCATTCCGCGTGCTGTGTGATCTGCCGCAACGATGAACAGGTTGCCATCGGGCCCAATCAGGCTTCGGCGAGCACGGCCCTTGAGCGAGAGCCGCAGCGCCTCGGGCTCGCGCACGCGTACCTCGGTGATGCGGTCATATTCGGCTCGCTCCAGCACTGCAGCCATCACAATCCCTCCCGCGCGAACGCGCGATTCTCTGCTTCGGTGGGCATCGCATCGGCACACGTGAGCTTGGTGGTCACGTACGCACCCGCCGCATTGCAGAACTCCCCGATCTCTGTCAATGACCATTGAGCCAGCAAGCCGTGCACGAGCGCCCCGCCGAAAGCATCTCCGGCACCGAGACCGCAGAGCACGGTGATCGGAAGCGGGGAAACCCGCACCCGCTCATCCTTGGTGGCCAGGAGCACACCGCCGCCGCCCATCTTCACGATGGCCAGCCACACCCCGTGATCGAGTAGGGCATCGGCAGCAGATTCAGGGTCTTCGACTCCTAGGGCCATGGCGCACTCAGCACGATTGCCCACCACCACATTGGAGTGGGCGATGGCTCTGCGCGCCGCTACCCGAGCAACGCCCTCGTCCGCCCACATGCTCGGCCGATAATCCAAGTCCAGGATCGTGTACTGACCATCCGCGTTCGCGCGCATCGCCAGCCAATCGAAGGAGCTCTGTGCGGTTTCTCCGTGCGCAAGTGCTCCTTGACTCATCCAGAAAATTCTTGCCTCGCGTACCGCCGCATCACGCTCGGGCGTACGCCGCAACTGAGTATCAGGTGCATCACTGCCCCGATAGAAAATGATCTGTGGATCCTCCGGTGGATCCAGCGCAGCAAGCACTACTGGGGTTTGGGCACCCGCAACGTGCTCGATGTAATCGGTGGTGACATTCCACGATTCCAGGCGCGCACAGACGTAATCACCGAGTGAGTCCGCGCCCACACCCGTCAACGGTGCTGCCGATCTGCCGTAGCGCGCTGCGGCCACCGCAACATTGGTGGGACTTCCACCCACGGACTTACTGAATGTCTGCGGATCCAAGAACGAGGCATTGATCTCATTGGCATAGAGGTCAACGCTGACGCGCCCCACGCTGATGAGATCCAGTGCCACGACTCTTATCCGTTACTTCGAGACACTCGGTGCTACGGAATCGCGCAGGAAGTTCATTGATTCGGTCACCTGGACGATGGGGCCTTGGCCATCTGCTGGCAAGCCATCGGTTAATGCGGTGTCTTGCTCAATCACGTACCAACCCTGGTAGCCGCGTGACTCCAGTGCCTCAATCACGCCCTTGATATCCACGTCACCCTGGCCCAATGGAGTGAAGAGACCTTCTTGAACCGATTCCATGATGGATTTTTCGCGCTTGAGTAGCGCGGGCACCTTGTCCATTCGCACATCCTTGAGGTGCACGTGCCCTACGCGATCGAATGCCTGCTTGGCAAACTCCACGGGATCGGTTCCACCAATGGCTAAGTGGCCAGTATCAAGACACCAATTCACATCACATGTGTCCAGCACCCGCTGCACGTCATCATCAGTTTCCACCATTGTTTGCACGTGCGAATGCAGCACCTGAGTTAAACCGTGCTCGGCACAAATCTCATCGATCTGATTGAACATCTCATTCATATGGCGCAGTTCCTGCGCCGTGGGCGCATGGGGCTCACTCCAGCCCCAATCGGTCACCGGCGCGCTTACGAAGTGAGTGGCGCCCGCCGCCTGGAAAAGCTCAGCAACCCGCCGCGCCTCAGCAAGCGTGGCCTCGCGCTGGGAGGGATCGTGGACCACCACCGGAGTGAAGCCACCGATCAGGCCTAGGCCGATCTCATCCAGGGCTGCCTTGACTCCGGGAGCGTCCGCGGGCAGGAAGCCCGGAGCGCCCAATTCGGTTGCCGGGATGCCGAGTGCAGCCATTTCGGTGAGCACCCTGCGTGTGGGGAGCATTTCGCCCCAGCCGGGGACCTCACAGATACCCCAGGAAATCGGTGCAGATGCAACGCGATTGAGGAAATTTGACATCGAACCTCGTATTCTTGGAACGTTCCAACGGCCTAGGAAGGATGGTGGCACATGGCGGTGGCTCCTGGCAAGCGTCCCACCATTCATGATGTGGCCGCCCGGGCCGGGGTCTCGAAGTCGCTGGTCAGCCTGGCCCTGCGCGGCTCGGACCGGGTGGCCCCAGAAAGCCGCGATGCGATCCTGGCCGCAGCCGCCGAACTGGGCTACCGCACCAATGCTGCGGCTCGCAGCCTTGCCGCCCAGCAGAGCGGCACCATCGGAGTCTTGATCCTGGACCTGCACAACCCAGTCTTCATCGAGATCCTCGACGGAGTGCGCACCGTTGTGCAGGAACACGACTACAACATGATGCTGGTTTCAGGTAACGCAAACCCCGCACTTGAAATTGCAGAGCTCACCAAACTCCTGGAATTCCAGGTGGAGGGCCTGATCCTCATCGCACACCGTCTCGATGAGGCAACCGTGCACCGGCTTGCTCGGGAATGTCCCACCGTGGTGGTGACCCGGCGTGATTTCACGGGTCCAGATCTCAATACCGTCAGCGGGAATGACGTGTTCGGCGGTCAGCTGGCAACGCAACACCTCATTGACATTGGGCACGTGAACATCGCCCACATCACGGGTGGACAGACGCGCATTGCCCAGGACCGCGCCGCTGGCTACGCAGCTGCCATGCAGGCGGCAGGGCTCAAGCCACT
>JBJOIE010000089.1:0-2787 GCA_046047295.1 Actinomycetota bacterium
CTGGTGGAGTAGGTCTCGAGAGGATCCTTGAAGGGAAGCTTGAGTGCGCGATCAATCATTTGCCAGCGCGCGATGTCTTCCCAATCCACCAGGGTCACGGCTACGCCTGAGGCACCGGCTCGGCCGGTACGTCCGATTCGGTGGAGATAGGTCTTCTCATCTTCGGGGCATTCATAGTTCACAACGTGGGTTACATCGTCTACGTCAATGCCACGTGCTGCCACGTCTGTGGCGATGAGCACGTCTACTTTTCCGGATCGGAATGCGCGCAAGGCTTGTTCTCGGGCACCTTGGCCGAGGTCACCATGGACAGCGCCCACAGCGAATCCACGCTCGGTTAGGTCATCGGCGATCTTTTGCGCTTTGCGCTTCGTGCGCGTAAACACCATTGCAAGTTTGCGGCCGTCGGCCTGAAGGATCCGGGCCAATAACTCAACCTTGTCCATGGGGTGAGCGCGCCACACATGTTGCTCAATCGCATCGACGGTGGCGTTGTCATCACCGGGCTCAGATGCACGGATATGCGTGGGCTGAGACATGTACCTGCGTGCAAGGGAAATTATTTGGCCAGGCATTGTGGCTGAGAAGAGCATTGTTTGCCGGACAGCGGGAAGCAGGTTGACGATGCGTTCCACATCGGGCAAGAAACCCATGTCCAGCATTTCGTCTGCTTCATCGAGCACCAGCACACGCACATGTGAAAGATCGAGATCCTTACGCGTCGCAAGATCGATGATTCGACCTGGCGTACCCACAACCACATCAATGCCGCGTTGCAGGGCTTCGACCTGCGGTTCGTAGGCGCGGCCACCGTAGACAGCAAGCACCCGCATCCCCTTGATACGGCCTGCCCGCTCCACATCGGTGGCAACCTGCAGTGCTAGCTCACGAGTGGGACACACCACAAGTGCCTGCGGCACGCCGTGGCCTTTCATCGAGGTGTAGTCCTCGTTCAAAGGCGAGGTAAGCCGCTGGAGCAGCGGTACCCCGAAACCTAGAGTCTTTCCCGTTCCCGTCTTTGCTTGACCGATGATGTCTCGCCCTTCAAGGGCCATGGACATACACATCTGCTGAATGGGAAAGGCATACTCGATGCCATCGGCCTTAAGGGCTTCTGCAATTGCGGTCTCGGCACCTAATTCGGCAAAGGTGGGAGCCTGCGTTGGATCGACGTTACTCAGGATAACTCCAAATTCGTAGTCTCATCAGACTACTACTGTGTGCCTATGGCTCCCGAGACCTGGCTTGAATCGGATCCTGGATACCGCGCAGCGGTGGTCGATCTACTCGGAGCACTCGCCTACGGAGAACTCAGTGCCTTTGAGCGCATTGCAGCGGACGCAGCACTTGCTCCGACCATTGATGGAAAGCTGGCACTCGCTGGAATCGCTGCTGCCGAATACCGCCATTGCGATGAGTTGAGTCAGCGGTTGATTGAACTTGGGGCGCAGCCAGATGCAGCGATGGAACCCTTCCAAGCCGCCATCGACGGTTTCCACATGTCCACCAAACCGAATGACTGGTTAGAGGGTTTGGTGAAGGTTTATGTTGGTGATGGAATCGCCCTTGATTTCTATCGAGAGATTGCTGCGCATCTTGATGAACGCACCAGCGAACTAGTCCTTCGAGTGTGTGCTGATCTTGGTCACGATGAGTTTGTGGTCCGCACCGTGCGCGCGGCAATCGAAGAAGATCCGCGGGTTGCCGGTCGGCTCGCGCTTTGGGGGCGCAGGCTGGTGGGCGAAGCGCTATCGCAGGCCCAGCGCGTTGCAGCGGAACGAGACGCGTTGAGCACCGTCTTGATCGGTGGGGTGGATCGGCCGGGAACGGACCTGGCAGAGATTGGACGAATGCTGGCCAGGCTCACCGAGAATCATTCACGGAGAATGGCGGAGCTGGGCCTAGCCGCCTAGGGCTTGCTCAGGCAGGGCTTCCGAAGCCCACTCGCCCGCGAGTGACAGGCACGATCTCCACATAAGTGATCTTCGCCGCCGGTATTACAACGGTTCGATCCTTCGTGTCCGTCAACTCGAGAACTTCACCTGAGGCGATGGCCGCGCGTACTGCAGCGCTGACCTGATCGGGTGCTTGATCGCTTTCGATCACGATTTCACGAGGACTGTCTTCAACGCCAATCTTGATTTCCACGTGACTATGTTCTCAGGAGGCTTCCGTCTCCGCAGCGCGAGGGTGAGATAGGGGGAATCCACGGATGCCCCGCCAGGCGAGGGCGGCAACTAGATCGGCAGCGTCATCGCGCGTCATTGCCTCATGCGGGTCTGCTAACCATCGCGTTGCTGCAACTTGGGCCATGCCCTGTAACGCGGATCCCAGTAACAGCGTTTGGCTTTCAGTGAGATCGGTATCTTCGGCGATCACGGCTGCGATGCGTTGGGCCACCAGGGCATGTGCACGATCAACTCGCTGGCGCACCTCTTCCTGGCTCATCACATCGCTCTCAAAAAGCAACTGGTAGCCACCGGCTTTGGCGTCGACGAATTCGAAGTAGGCGCGCATGGTTGCCTGAACGCGCAGCTTGTTATCGGCAGTACTACGCAGAGCCTTATCGGCAGCAGCAAGTAATTCATCAATGGCTTCATCCAGAACTGCGAGATACAACTCGAGCTTGCTGCTGAAGTGTTGATAAAGCACGGGTTTGGTGACACCGGCCGCCTCGGCAATATCGTCCATGGAAGTGGGGTGATAACCCACGCGCACGAAGACCACACGAGCCGCTTCCAGCACGCTTTCCCGGCGCTGTTCGCGGGGAAGGCGCGAAGTGCGCGG
>JBJOIE010000090.1:0-6594 GCA_046047295.1 Actinomycetota bacterium
ACTTCGGTGGCCTCGGCCTCCACGCGCTTGGGGGCATCGCTGGTGCGGCCAACCGCCGGCTTGCCCGAGCGCGCCAGGGAATAGAGGAGCCAGCCGCGCTTGAGGGCGAAGCCGAGTAGGACGAGGGTGATGGCCAGGCCGACGATGGCCCGGATCCAGATGTGATCCACGTTCTGACCGTAGTACCCGCTGTGAGGGGAAGGGGGCCAGAAGTCGTTGGGTGGGTCACGCTCAATGACCCCTGGCGGGTCAATTGCCAGTTCGGCCTCGGAAACGCGCCAGTTCGGCCTCGGAAACCCGCCACTTCGGCATATGAGTGGAGTGGACTCAAGTGATATGAGTCTCAACTTGCATAATTACCTGAGTTCGGGCACACTAGGGGGAACAGACTTCCGGGCACCCCACAAGGAGGCGCCCACGTATAGATAAAAGGAGTAAGTCACATGGCCCGTGCAGTGGGTATCGACCTGGGCACCACCAACTCCGTGGTCTCGGTCCTCGAGGGCGGCGAACCCGTCGTCATTGCAAATGCCGAAGGTTCCCGGACCACCCCGTCCGTTGTGGCCTTCGCCAAGAACGGCGAGGTGCTCGTTGGCGAGGTCGCCAAGCGCCAGGCCGTCACCAACGTTGACCGCACCATCCGTTCGGTCAAGCGCCACATGGGTACCGATTGGACCGTCGATATCGACGGCAAGAAGTACACCCCCCAGGAGATCAGCGCACGCACGCTGATGAAGCTCAAGCGCGATGCCGAGGCCTACCTTGGTGAGAACGTGACGGATGCCGTCATCACCGTTCCCGCGTACTTCTCTGATGCTCAGCGTCAGGCAACCAAGGAAGCCGGCGAGATTGCTGGCCTCAATGTGTTGCGCATCATCAACGAGCCCACTTCTGCTGCACTTGCCTACGGCCTCGACAAGGGCGACAAGGAGCAGACCATCCTGGTATTCGACCTCGGTGGTGGCACCTTCGATGTTTCGCTGCTCGAAATCGGTGACGGTGTAGTTGAAGTTAAGGCCACGAGTGGTGATAACAACCTCGGTGGCGATGACTGGGATAACGCGATCGTTGACTGGATGGTCACTAACTTCAAGAACGCGCATGGCGTTGATTTGTCCAAGGACAAGATGGCCATGCAGCGTCTGCGCGAAGCTGCAGAGAAGGCGAAGATCGAACTGTCTTCCTCAATGCAGACCTCGATCAACCTGCCCTACATCACCGCGAGTGCTGAAGGACCGCTGCACTTGGAGGAGACGCTGAGCCGCGCTCAGTTCGAGTCCATGACCGCAGACCTGCTCAACCGCACGAAGGCTCCTTTCCAAGCCGTGCTTAAGGACGCTGGGATCAGCGTGGACAAGATCGATCAGGTTGTGCTCGTAGGTGGATCCACCCGCATGCCGGCCGTTGCCGAATTGGTGAAGGCGGAAACGGGTAAGGAAGCCAATAAGGGTGTTAACCCGGATGAGGTGGTGGCCATCGGTGCTGCACTTCAGGCCGGTGTGCTCAAGGGTGAAGTGAAGGATGTTCTCCTGCTCGACGTCACCCCGCTCTCCCTCGGTATCGAAACCAAGGGCGGCGTGATGACCAAGCTCATCGAGCGCAACACCACCATCCCCACCCGCCGCTCCGAGATCTTCACTACCGCTGAAGACAATCAGCCTTCGGTGTTGATCCAGGTGTACCAGGGTGAGCGCGAGATGGCTGCTTACAACAAGCAACTTGGCACCTTCGAACTCACGGGATTGCCGCCGGCACCCCGTGGAGTCCCGCAGGTTGAGGTTGCCTTCGATATCGATGCCAACGGCATCGTGCACGTATCTGCCAAGGACTTGGCAACGGGCAAAGAGCAGTCCATGACCATCTCGGGTGGCAGTGCGCTGTCCAAGGATGACATTGACCGCATGATGCGTGATGCCGAAGCACACGCTGAGGAAGATAAGCAGCGCCGCGAGGAAGCCGAGGTGCGCAATAACGCTGAGGCTCTCGTCTACCAAACCGAGAAGTTCCTGGCAGATAACGCGGACAAGGTTCCGGCAGATGCCAAGGCGAATGTTGAGGAGCCCCTCAACGAGCTGAAGAAGGCCATTGAAGCCAATGATCTTCCGGCAATGCGCGCAGCAACCGACAAGGTTGCGACCGCAAGCCAGGCGCTCGGTGCCGCGATGTACACGATGTCCCAGCAAGAGGGCACTGCAGGTGCCGAGGGTGCTGCCGATGCCGCCGGTGACATGTCCGAAGACGATGTCATCGACGCCGAGATCGTGGATGAGGATGAGTCCAAGTGACCCAACCGCACGAAGAGTTCGAATCGGAGGGGGTGCGCGTCAGCGATAAGCGGCGCATCGATCCCGATACCTTCGAAATGCGTGAAGATGCGGTGCGCCAGCCGGAGACCCCGGCTGGTGCACCCGAGTCACCGATTGAGGGTGGATCGGACCAGGTTGCTGAACTCACTGCAGATCTGCAGCGCTTGAGCGCGGAGTACGCGAATTACCGCAAGCGCGTGGAGCGTGACCGTGAGGCATCACGCGAACTCGCCATCGCAGGCGTGCTCTCCGATCTACTGCCGGTACTTGATGACATTGATCGGGCACGTGAGCATGGTGAACTCGAGGGCGCATTCCGCGCTGTCGGTGAATCCCTCGAGGGAATTACCAGCCGTTTGGGTTTGGAGAAGTACGGCGAGTCCGGGGAACCCTTTGATCCCATGCAGCATGAGGCGTTGACCAATGAGCCGAATCCGGACATCACCGAACCAACGGTGATGACTGTCATGCAACCTGGTTATCGCTACGCGGGGCGCGTTCTGCGTCCGGCCCGTGTCTCCGTTGCGGGTACCGAGTAATCGGTGTCACGTGGTGGACTGCTGCCACTGTGATGGTGGCGAAGAACGTGAGTGATGAATGAATAAGGAATGGTTGGAGAAGGACTTCTACAAAGTCCTAGGTGTCTCCAAAGACGTCACCGCGGATGAGCTCAAGAAGACCTATCGCAAGCTCGCACGTGAGTTGCACCCGGATAAGAATCCAGGTGACAAGGCTGCTGAATCACGTTTCAAAGAAGTTTCTGAGGCCTATGACGTCCTCTCCGATCCGGCAAAACGCAAGGAATATGACGAAGCGCGTGCACTATTCGCTTCGGGTGGGTTTGCCCCTGGCGGATTCGGTGGCGGTGGCTATGGCGGCGGTGGTTTTGGCGGTGGCCAGTACAACGTCAACATGGAAGATCTCTTCGGGCAGGATTCCGGTGGCTTCGGTGACTTCCTCGGTGGCCTGTTCAACCGTGGCGGCGGTCAACGCGCACGTGGTCCGCGCCGTGGTCAGGATCTCGAGAGCGAGCTCACCCTTTCCTTTGACGATGCCCTTGATGGAGTTACTGTCCCGCTTCGCCTAAGTAGCGATGGTGCGTGTACTGCGTGCCATGGCACCGGGGCTAAAGCTGGCACCGTGCCGAAGATGTGTCCCACGTGCGGTGGCTCTGGCCAGGTTTCGCAAAATGCTGGTGGCTTTGCCTTCGCCGAGCCGTGCCCCACCTGCCGTGGGCGCGGTCTCTATGCCGAGGATCCGTGCACCGTGTGCCGCGGATCCGGCAGGGGCGTGAGCACGCGCACCGTGCAGGCCCGCATTCCTGCTGGCGTCAAAGACGGTGCCCGGATTCGGCTCAAGGGCAAGGGAGGAGCGGGTGAACGTGGGGGCGCCGCTGGTGATCTCTACGTCAAGGTATCGATCACCCCACACCCAGTGTTCGGCCGCAAGGGTGACAACATCACCGTTGACGTTCCCGTCACCTTCGCGGAAGCTGCACTTGGCGCGGACATTCCTGTGCCAACCCCGCGCGGCGAATCAGTGAAGATCCGCATCCCCGCAGGTGCCACAAATGGTCGCACATTCCGTGTGCGCGGTAAGGGCATTCGCGGCAAGGATGGAAAGAACGGCGATGTGCTCGCCACCATCAATGTGGCGGTTCCGCAGAACATGTCATCTGAGGCCCGCGAAGCACTCGAGCAGTTCGCGCAGCTAAGTGCGTCTGATGATCCGCGCAAGGATCTCTTCACGATGGCTGGCGTGAAATCAGGTGCTGAATCATGAGTAGCCAACGCGAGGAATTCAGCGTTCCTTCCGAAACCCCGGTTTATGCGATATCTGTTGCCGCAGAGCTCGCGGGTCTACATCCTCAAACCTTGCGCCAATACGATCGCATCGGATTGGTGTGCCCCACGCGCGTGGCCGGACGCAATCGTCTCTACAGCGCACTAGATATTTCTCGGCTCCGCGAAATTGCGCAACTCTCGGCAGAGGGTCTTTCTATCGAAGGGATTCGCCGAGTGCTCGAACTCCAACAGGAGATCGAACACTTGCGCCGCCGACTCGATGAATTTGCCAATCAAGCTTCATCACGGGCTCTCGTGGTGTGGCGCCCACAACGTAAGAATCGCTAAAGGAACACGAACATGGATATGCAATTCACCACCAAGGCCCAAGACGCGCTCGGCGCATCTGTGCGCATGGCTGCCGCCAAAGGCAACCCGCAAGTGGAGCCGCTGCACATCCTGGACTCCCTGCTGCAACTCGGACCCGGCATCGCCTCAGCATTGCTCGATGCAGTGGGTGCGGACACCGCCACCCTCACCGCTGAAGTACGCCGGGCGATCGATGCCCTGCCCAGTGCGCAGGGATCATCGGTGTCCGCGCCGCAGTTGAATCAAGCATCACTGCGCGTGCTCAATGCCGCCCAGGAACTGGCCAAGGAACGCGGCGATGAATACATCAGTACCGAACATCTACTCATCGCTTTGGCTAAGGATGGTGGCCCCGGAGTTTCTGATCGGCTAGCGAACCAGGGTGCCACTCCGGCAGCATTGCTCGAAGCACTTCAACAAGTGAGGGGATCGGCTCGCGTGACAACCCAGGATCCAGAGGGCACCTTCCAAGCCCTCGAGAAGTATGGAACCGATCTGACCGCGCGTGCGCGTGAAGGCAAGATCGATCCGGTTATCGGCCGTGATGAGGAAATCCGGCGCACCATCCAGGTGCTCTCACGCCGGACCAAGAACAATCCGGTGCTCATTGGTGAGCCCGGTGTGGGCAAGACGGCGGTTGTTGAAGGTCTCGCCCGTCGCATTGTTGAGGGTGACGTTCCGCTGTCCCTGCAAGGCAAGACCCTGATCGCACTTGATCTCGGTGCCATGGTGGCTGGCGCGAAATATCGCGGCGAGTTCGAAGAGCGCCTGAAGGCCGTTCTCGATGAGATCAAGGAATCAGACGGTCAGGTGATCACTTTCATCGATGAGCTGCACACCGTTGTAGGTGCTGGTGCCGGTGGTGACTCAGCGATGGATGCCGGCAACATGCTTAAGCCCATGCTCGCGCGTGGTGAGCTCCGAATGATCGGTGCCACCACCCTTGATGAGTACCGGGAATACATCGAGAAGGATCCCGCCCTCGAGCGCAGGTTCCAGCAGGTATTCGTCAGCCAACCTTCGGTGGAAGACACCGTGGCAATCCTGCGCGGCATCAAGGAGAAGTACGAGGCGCACCACAAGGTTGCCATCTCCGATTCAGCACTGGTTGCTGCAGCAACGCTGTCTGATCGCTACATCACTTCGCGCTTCCTTCCCGATAAGGCGATCGACCTCATGGACGAGGCAGCATCACGCCTGCGTATGGAGATCGATTCCTCACCAGTGGAGATCGACGTGCTCCAACGTCAAGTGGATCGTCTTCGCATGGAGGAAATGGCCCTCGCTAAGGAGACGGACGAGGCGTCTAAGGATCGGCTCTCCAAGATTCGCGCAGAGATCGCGGATAAGGATGAGGAGCTGCGTGGCTTACGAGCGCGTTGGGAGGCTGAGAAGCAGGGCCTGGATCGCATCGGTGAAATCAAGGTGTTGATCGATGAACTGCGCGCCAACGCGGATCGAGCTCAGCGTCAGGGTGATTTTGAGCAAGCCTCACGAATTCTCTACGCCGAGATCCCCACATTTGAAGAAGAACTTGAGCGCGTCACGGCGGAGACCGCGGAGCGGGAAGCAACCATGGTGAAAGAGGAAGTTACCTCTGATGACATCGCCGAGGTTGTTGCCACCTGGACGGGTATTCCGGCTGGTCGGCTCCTCGAAGGTGAAACCGAGAAGCTGCTGCGAATGGAACACGTTCTGGGTGAGCGCGTGGTGGGTCAGCACGAAGCAGTCAAGGAAGTTTCCGATGCAGTGCGCCGCTCGCGCGCGGGAATTGCGGATCCCAATCGCCCCACCGGCTCATTCCTCTTCCTTGGGCCCACGGGCGTGGGCAAGACCGAACTAGCCAAGGCACTTGCAGAGTTCCTCTTTGATGATGAGCGCGCCATGGTGCGCATTGATATGAGCGAATACTCCGAGAAGCACTCGGTGTCACGGCTCGTGGGTGCGCCACCCGGATACGTTGGCTACGAAGAAGGTGGTCAACTCACCGAAGCAGTGCGCCGGCGGCCCTATTCGGTGGTACTTCTCGACGAGGTGGAAAAGGCCCACCCCGAGGTCTTCGACATCCTGCTGCAGGTTCTCGACGATGGCCGTCTTACCGATGGTCAAGGCCGCACCGTTGATTTCCGCAACGT
>JBJOIE010000091.1:0-6225 GCA_046047295.1 Actinomycetota bacterium
GACCACAGGTGTGCCAGAAGTGGAGGGCGTCCGGTGAATTCAAAGTAGGACTGATCGGAGAAAATGAACCACCAGTTCGTTACATATGTGAGAGCCGCAAGACCGTCTCTGCGCAGGGCCGCCGCGGCATCGGTGTACACGAGCCCCGCTGCGAGGGCTAGCACCGCTAGTAGGAGCAGCAGAGCTGGGAGAAGCCTTCGCGCTCGTCGCAGATAGAAGGTGCCAAAGCGCACCCGATCTGAGCGTTCCAACTCCTCGAGGAGGAGTGTGCTGATGAGAAATCCGCTGAGCACAAAGAAGACGTCGACTCCGAGAAACCCGCCCGAAAGTGCATCGACTCCACCGTGGAAGAGCAGAACTCCGATAACCGCTAGCGCGCGAAGCCCATCTAGGCCTGGTTGATATCCAAGTTCACCACGTGAACGGCCCCGGTCCAGATGCCAGGGCATAGTCACCCTCGCATCGTAGGTCACACCATCAAGTGTTTCGGAAACGCGTAATTGCCTCCAGGTGCTTCTCGCGCAGCTGCGGATTGGTCACTCCGAGGCCTTCGCTGGGGGCAAGGCAGAGCACCCCTACCTTGCCCTGGTGTTGGTTGCGATGGACTTCGAAAGCCGCCTGTCCGGTCTGCGCCAGCGGGAAGGTCTTAGACAGCGTGGGATGGATCAGGCCACGGGAGATGAGCCGATTTGCCTCGTAGGCTTCCCGGTAATTCGCGAAGTGGCTTCCTACAATTCTCTTGAGGTTCATCCAGAGGAATCTGTTGTCGTACTCATGCATGAATCCTGAGGTCGACGCACAGGTTGCGATGGTTCCGCCCTTACGGGTCACGTAGACGCTTGCGCCAAATGTTTCTCGCCCGGGGTGCTCAAAGACGATGTCAACATCTTCACCGCCCGTGAGTTCCCGAATCTTTGCTCCGAAGCGTTGCCACTCCTTTGGATCCTGGGTGGCTGGGTCCCTCCAGAATTTGTAGCCCTCTTCAGAACGGTTTATCACCAATTCCGCACCCATTGAGCGGACAATGTCTGCTTTTTCTTGGCTGGAGACGACACACACCGGAATGGCACCGCCGTTGAGTGCATATTGCGTTGCGTAGGAACCCAAGCCGCCCGAGGCGCCCCAGATGAGCACGATGTCACCCTGCTTCATACCAGCGCCGTTGCGAGAAACGAGCTGGCGGTACGCAGTGGAGTTCACGAGGCCCGGGCTTGCCGCTTCTTCCCAGGTGAGGTGCTCAGGTTTGGGCAGTAGCTGATTTGCCTTGACGATGGCCAATTGGGCCAGTCCGCCGAAGTTGGTTTCAAATCCCCAGATCCGCTGCTCAGGATCGAGCATGGTGTCGTTATGGCCTAGGGGCGACTCAAGTTCCACGGATAGGCAATGCGCTACAACGCGGTCACCTGGGTTCCACTGGTAGACGCCAGGTCCAGTTCTTAACACCACCCCGGATGCATCTGAGCCAATGACGTGATGATCAAGAGCGTGACGGGCTGCATCCGCATGAGTTCGGGCGTAACGATCCAGAAATCCGAATGTAGAAACTGGCTCAAAGATCGAAGACCATACGGTGTTGTAGTTGATGCTGGAGGCCATGACTGCGATGAGTGCCTCGCCAGGCGCAAGCTCAGGTAGGGCAACCTCCTCGATGTGAATGGACTGGCGGGGATCTTTATCCGATGAGGAAAGACCATCGAACATCTTCGCGTCCCCCCGGCGCAGAACTGCTGCTTCATAGTGGTCAGGAATGTTCATCGCGGCAAAGCTTGATGAATCCGCTTGTTCCTCGATCGCGGCAACTATTGCGCTGGAATCCAAATCAATCACTCCTTGCCCGGGTATTCGACGAGCTCGATGAGTACGCCGCCGGTGTCTTTTGGGTGAGTGAAGTTAATCAGTGTTCCGGCGGTTCCGCGGCGAGGTTGGTCATAGAGAAGTCGAACACCCTGTTTCCTCAGATGAGCACTCAACTCTTCCAGGTCGGTGACTGTGTAAGCCATTTGTTGGATACCTGGACCCGAACGCTCAAGGAATCGGCCGATCGCCGAGTCCGAAGACAGGGGGGCGAGCAGCTGAATCATGCTGCCCGTTTCACTCACCGCCAGCATGGCCTCGCGAACACCCTGCTCTTCATTGACCTCTTCATGGACCTTGGCGAAGCCGAATGTCCGCGCATAGAAATCGACTGCCTGGTCAAGGTCCGCCACGGCGATGCCCACGTGGTCGATGCGTGTTACCCACTTGTCCATGACGCTATGGTTCCAGTTGTCGATTTGCGGAGGAATTCAGATGCCTTTTTCCCATGGTTCAGTCATCGTAGGCGCGGCTCGTACCCCTATGGGCCGATTGCAGGGTGCCTTGTCGAGTCTCAGCGCGGCCCAGTTGGGAGCGGTGGCGATCAAGGGGGCGCTAGAGCGCGCAGGGCTGGATCCGGCCCACGTGGACTACGTGATCATGGGGCAGGTCCTTGGTGCGGGTGCCGGCCAAATCACAGCGCGCCAGGCGGCTGTGGGGGCCGGGATCGGTATGGATGTACCCGCGCTCACCATCAACAAGGTCTGCTTGTCCGGGATTGACTCCATCGCCCTGGCTGATCAATTGATTAGGGCTGGGGAATTCGACGTGGTGGTGGCAGGCGGAATGGAATCCATGTCTCAGGCACCGCATCTTTTGACGAACTCCCGTAGCGGCACGAAGTATGGGGATTGGACCATGGTTGATTCCATGGCCTTTGATGCACTGACCTGTGCTTTCGATGAATGCGCCATGGGTGAGTCAACGGAGAACTACAACTCGCGGTACTCGCTCACACGCGTGGCGCAGGACGAATTTTCGGCCCGCTCCCATCAACGGGCTGCCGCGGCTCGCGATGCCGGTCTATTTGGCGAAGAAATAGTTCCGGTGGAGATTCCGGGCCGCAAAGGCCAGGTCAGCGTGGTGGAGACCGATGAAGGAATCCGCGCGGAGACAACGGTCGAATCATTGGCGGGCTTGCGGCCGGCGTTTGCCGCTGATGGCACTATCACCGCGGGTAACGCATCACAGATCTCCGATGGTGCCGCGGCTGTTGTAGTAATGAGTCGCGCGAAGGCCGAGGAACTCGGCTTGACGCCTTTGGCGGTCATCGGTTCCCATGGCGTGGTTGCCGGACCAGACGCTTCCCTGCATGAGCAGCCTGCACGGGCCATCCTCGCGGCCTGCGAGAAGGAGGGCATAGCCGTGAGTGAGCTTGACGTGATTGAGATCAATGAGGCCTTCGCCGCCGTCGGCTTGGTTTCCACCGAAATACTTCAGGTGGATGACTCGCGGGTGAATGTAAATGGTGGAGCAATTGCGCTCGGGCATCCGGTGGGGATGTCAGGTGCGCGATTGATCGTCCATCTCGTATACGAACTGCGCCGCCGGGGTGGGGGAGTCGGTGTGGGTGCCCTCTGTGGAGGTGGCGGTCAGGGCGATGCACTTCTCGTGTCCGTTCCTACCCCCCGTACGTAGTGCGGAGACAGGTCATGGCGAATTCGATTGAGGAACTCGTTTCAGGCGTTCACGAGCGCAACACGCGTGCCTTGGCCCGTGCGATTTCGGTCATGGAAAACGGTGGTCCGGCGGCAGCGGAATTGGCTCGGGCCATGGGGCGCCCGTCGACTCGGGCGCAAGTGATTGGGATAACCGGCTCGCCAGGGGTGGGGAAGTCCACGGTCACGTCCGCCTTAGTGAGTTCCTGGCGCAGTGAAGGCGCCACCGTTGCCGTCATCGCCGTCGATCCATCGTCACCATTCTCCGGAGGGGCACTCCTGGGGGATCGCATCCGAATGCAGGAACATGCGGGCGACCGCGATGTCTACATTCGTTCAATGGCCTCCCGCGGGCATCTCGGTGGTCTTGCCGCTGGTATCGGCTCGGTTCTGCGAGTGCTCGATGCCGCCGGATTCAACGTAGTGATCCTCGAAACGGTGGGAGTTGGCCAATCTGAGGTGGAAGTGGCTGAGGCAGCCGATAGCACCGTGGTGGTGCTGGCACCCGGTATGGGGGATGCCATCCAGGCAGCCAAAGCCGGCATCTTGGAAGTGGGCGATCTCTTCGTAGTTAACAAGGCGGATCGCGAGGGTGCCGCGGCGACGGCGCGCGAATTACGTCACATGATTTCCTTGGCCCCGGATCGCGAAGGTTCCTGGATTCCCAGTGTTCTGCTCACTGTGGCCACCGAGAACCAGGGTGTGGATGAACTGCGCCAGGCGCTCGTTGAGCACCACGCGTACTTGCTCGATCGGGGTGAACTTGAGCAGCGCCGGCGCGAACGAGTTCGGGAAGAAATTCTCGCCGTGGCTCTGGCGCAGGTGCGCAAGTTCTGGGAAGGGGAGTCTGGCTCGCTGGCACACTGGGTTTCCGAGGTTGACGATGCCCACGCCACGGTGTGGGAAGCAGCTGAATCCCTGAATCGAGGGGTGATTTCGGCCGAGTAAGGGCGCATGGGCAGAATGAACGTATGAATCAGCGCGGCACAAATTCACTTGGTTTCAACGCTGCGGGGGCAGTGGATTTGGGTGCACTAGCTGCTGCCAAGCAGAATCAAGCTCAGGCCTCGGCGGCCCTCGCCGGAGCACCTGCGGGCTTGGTGATCGATGTGACCACGGAGTCCTTCCAGGTTGACGTAATCGAGCGCTCCATGTCGATCCCGGTTGTTCTCGATCTCTGGGCAACCTGGTGTGGTCCCTGTAAGCAACTCTCCCCGATACTCGAGAAACTCGCTGTCGAGTATGGCGGCAGGTGGATTCTTGCGAAAGTTGACGTGGACGCGGAGCAGCAGATAGCTGCGGCATTCCAGGTGCAATCCATCCCCTCCGTGTACGCACTTATCAAGGGGCAACCCGTTCCGTTGTTTCAGGGTGCATATCCCGAAGCACAAATCAGGCAGGTGCTTGATGAACTCCTGAGGGTAGCTGCCGAGCAGGGAGTGTCCGGTTCCCTTGATGCGGGACCAGAGGCCGAAGTTGGTGAGGTTGAAGAACCCCAGGGTGATCCACGTTTCGATGCCGCGATCGCAGCGCTTGACGCCCGTGATTACGCAGCAGCCAGCGCTGCATATAACGAAATACTTGCTGCGACTCCAGCGGACGCTGATGCCCGGGCAGGGCTGGCGATGGTAGGTGTCTTGCAGCGCACGGATGGCGCATCGCCACCGACTTCGGCGATATCGGTTCAAGAGCAGATTGCCGCAGCGGACTTCGCCCTACTCAATGGGGACTTCAGTGGTGCTTTTGATCTCCTCCTTGGAGTTGTGCGCAATGATTCAGGGGAGTCGCGAGACTTGGCAAAGGAACGTCTGATTGAGTTCTTCGAAATTGCTGGGCCAGATCCTGCGGTGGCAAAAGCACGCACCGCTCTGGCAAGTGCGTTGTTTTAGTTGTAGCGCTGGCCGAGGAAGACCGCAGCAAGGGGTGGCACGGTGATGACTGCTGAATTGTCACGGCCGTGACTTGGTTCATGTGACGCGATAACTTCGCCGAGATTCCCCAGGCCGGAACCGCCATAGGCTGTTGCGTCAGTGTTCATGATTTCTAACCAGGTCCCTGCTCGGGGAAGGCCGATGCGGTACTCCGTGCGCGGTACAGGTGAGAGATTCACCGCAATAGCCACGCAGTTTCCCTGGGTATCCCAACGAAGCCAACTGAAAACATTGTTTTCTGCGTCATTGGCCTCGATCCACTCGAAACCGGTGGGATCATCATCGCGCTCCCAAAGCGCGGGCCATTCTCGGTACACGGAATTGAGATCAGAAACGGCCTTCAGTACACCATCATGTTCGGCGAATTGCAGTAGCCACCAATCAAGTCCGCGCTCGCTGTTCCATTCCCCTGATTGAGCGAACTCGGTTCCCATGAAGAGGAGTTTCTTTCCTGGGTGAGCCCACATGAACGCAAGGTAGGCGCGCACATTCGCTAGTTCTTGCCACCGATCACCGGGCATCCGCGCAACTAGTGAACCCTTGCCGTGTACCACCTCATCGTGGGAGAAGGGAAGGACAAACCTCTCACTGTAGGCATACATCATCGAGAAGGTCATCTCGTTGTGATGGAACTTGCGGTGCACCGGTTCATGGCGCATATAGCCAAGTGAATCGTGCATCCAGCCCATGTTCCACTTGAACCCAAAGCCCAGTCCGCCCAGGTACGTAGGTGCCGTCACGCCTGGCCAGGCGGTGGACTCCTCGGCAATGGTGATTGCCCC